>JAGVGV010000102.1 GCA_020056895.1 Deltaproteobacteria bacterium | reverse complement strand
GGCCCGCATCACCTTCTGATCCTGGATCAGAGTGGTGTTGTCCCGGATCAGAGTGCTCTTGCCTTCGTTGAGGGCCCGGATGATGGCGTCGATGACCGTTTGGGAGGATTCGAACTTGGTGAAATATTTTTTAAGCGGCGTGCCGATGCCCGGAAGAAACCCAAGGGTCCGGGAAAACCAGCCGGCTTCGAAGTCGAACTTACCCGGGTCCAGGTCTTCCACGGTGAGCTTGAGGTCCACCAGGGACTGGGCCACTTCGCCGCCATCCTCGCCTCGGGCGGCCAGCTTGCGAATGGGTTCCCGCAGCATGGCGCTCCGGTGGGAGGCTTCCCCTTGAGCCCGGGCGCCCAGAGCTTCGACGGCGGCGATGTTGGCCGCCCGGACATCCATCTGGCCTGAATCCTGGGGGTTGAAAGCCAACACCTGGCCCACGAAATCGGCGGCCTGCTTGTCCAGGGCCGGGTCCACTTCGGCCTCGGCGGCCGCGGGTTGAGCCAACCCAAGCTGCTGGCTGACCTGGTTGGGGTCGGCCACTTCCAGTCCGCTGTTTTTCACCATAACTTCCGCCATAATCACCCCTTTGTCTGGACGGTGGGTTTGGTATCGTACGCGGCCGCGCCTTCGGCCAGTTCGGAAAGGTACCCCATGGCCGTTTCCACGTCCGTGGCGGCGAACTTGCCGTCGGTATCCACCAGGGCCAGTTGGGCCGAGGTTTGTTCGAGCTGGGCCATGGCTTCCTCGTTGGCGGCCAACAGATGGTTCACCCGGTCGAGCTGGCTCCGCAAAAGGTCCAACTGATCGGTCAGGGCTTCGGCTTCCCTCGCGGACGCTTCGTCCGCGTTTTTCCGGGCAGTGATCGTTTTCAGCCGGCTTTGAAGGTACGGCACGTCAATGGAGCCGCCGCTGGTTAAAATGGACCCGATCATTTCCAGGTTGTCCAATATGCTCAAGTATACCTGCCGGGCCGCGCTTTGGAACCGGCCGTACGTAATTTCCGTGACCTGGAATTTTCTTTGGAGCACGGCTTCGACGTTCCCGAATTTCTTTTGCGCCCGTTCGAACTGTTCGATGCCCCGCTTGGCCGGTTCGGCCACCACGCGGTTCTGGACCAGTTTTTCCAGATTTTCCTTCAGGGATTCGACGACCCGCTGCTCGTGCCGCGCCTGACGGTCATTGAGCGCCCGCAAGTACCGGGCGGCCAGAGCGTCGCCTCGTAAAAACAGGTTGATTACGGCTCCGGCCAGCCCCACCAGCACGCCCCCCACCCCGGCCGCGATCAATATCGGCGAAGCGAACAGGGTTCCGGCCAAACCGCATAAAATCCCCAGCGCCGGGGGGTATAGGGTCAGGGGATGGGTCAGGCCTTCCCGGAGCACGGCCCGGCTCACCGCCTGCCTTGAGAATTCACTCAACCGGGGCTTAACGCCCTCTTTCCCGCCGTTGTCCGCCATATCCGCCAAACAACCTCGTGGATCATAAAGAATCCCTGCCGGGGGGCTCAGGATCGGTTCACACCGCAAAAAAAACCGTGGTACCGTAACCATTCATACTGGGGGCAAGTCAAGCCGACCGCCAATAGAGCCCTTTTCCACCCCTCACCCCGCCCTCTCCCCTCCAGGGGAGAGGGGAAAGAAAACTTGGCCCGGCAACGGTTCGGAAGGGGCCGGGCGGCGGTCCGCCGTCTCGAAAAAAGGGTCAAGTTGTGCTTTCCCCTCGCCCCGGATGCCAATTGGGGACAGGGCAGCCCCCCCGGAGAGGGCGGGGTGAGGGGGTTTTTACCCAAGGTGCAAGGATGAACCATGCACATCTTCTCACCCGGTATGCCATCATGCGCTCCCTCACCGCGAGCCTCCCGTCGCGCCCATCAAAAATCTTCCCGAACCAGAACCAATTCCACTCGGGGCAAACGGTATTCATGGGATCGTTTCGATTCCCCGGGCTGGGCCGGCAAAGGCTGAGTCCCGCCCAGGCCCAAAGTCCGCATCCGGTTCGGATCCACATTATAAGTGATTTCCAGATACTTGGCCACGGCCTCGGCCCGCTCTTGGGACAGCCGCTGGTTTTCCGCCGGATCCCCCCGAGTGCCGGTATGCCCTTTGATGACCACCCGGAAATTGGGATAGTGCTTCAGGCGGTCCACGGTTTTATCCACCACCTGTTTGGCCAAAAGGTCCAGTTCGGTGGCGCTGCTTTGGAAAATGATGGGGTCCACCTTTAGGGCGCCCACTTCTTTCAACCCCGCCCAGCCCGCTTCATCCAGGGCCGAAAACCGGGCTTCCAAAGATTCCGCCGCGCCAACGCCCGAGGTGGCGGTTTCGCCCACCGAGGCCAGCCCGCCGGCGAACAGGTCTTCCAAAAACGAACTGTTGATCAGGCGGTACGGGTCTTCCCCCGGCACCGGGCTTTTGCTGAAATCGCCGGCGGCCACCAGGATCGATGCCGTGGAATAGACGGTATCCACCAAACCCTGTTCGGCCGTGGTTCCCGGAGCGGCCACGTCGAACCATTGTTCGCAGTTCTGGCCGAAACTGACCCACGACACGCCCTTGAGCATGGACGTGACGGCCGTGTCATCCAGACTGGTGTCCTCACGGATGTGTTTTTTCAATAAATCCGGATTGTCCCGGTAGTTCTTGAGCGTTCGGAAATAGGTTTTCATCAGGAGCTTGATGAGCTCCGGCTGTTCCTTGGATACCTTCCGGCTTACCAAAAGCACGTCCACGATCAGCCGGCGGGTGTCTTCGGTTCCTAACAGTTTGACCACGCCGGGCTGAGCCAGGGCCCGGGTCACGTCTGGTTCCCATAGCACGGCCAGGTCGGCCTTGCCGGTCAGGAGTTTTTGGAGCGCTTCGGACGACCCGTTCGTTTCGATCCGGCCGGGACCCACGGGGTTTAGTTCCGGCAGATTGAAATGATCCACCGCCGCCTTGAGCAGATGATGGCTGGGGGACCCCGGCGTGAACGCCACCCGTAGATCGCTCCTGCCTCGAAGCGCCGAAAGATTCCGGGCCACGTCGGCCTTGGCCACCATGGAATCCCCACCCTTGGATTCATCGATGACCATAATCATGGTCCCGGGAAACTCGAAGGCCGGACCGCTCAACAGATAGGAATCCACCGTGGCCGCGGCCAGGTCGATTTCCCCCTTTTTCAACCGCTCCATCCGGGACCGGTAGTCGGCCTTGTCGTCTTCGATCACCAGTTGCCAGCCGGCACGGCGCATGGCCGTTTTCATTTCGGGAGACCTCAAGGGGAAGTACCCGATCCAGTTGTCCAGGGCTATGGTGACTTGGCCTTTGACCTTCCCCGCGTCGCTGGTCCCCTTGACCTGCCAGTCCTTGAAATAGGGCAGCAGAAAATAGGCGCCCACGATGCCCGCGATGCCCAAAACCAATAGAAGCACCACGCCGATGAGTTTGCGGCCCATGAATCCTCCCCGGGGTAGTCCCGGCCTATTTGAAGTCGGCCTGGTCGAAATCCTCGGATTCGGCCAGAGAATCCTTGAGTCCCTGGCGGAGCTGTTCCGGATTGTCGGCCGTGCGGTAATAGGTTTTACCTTTTTGGTTCAGGGAATGATCCGCGCCGATGCAAAAGCCGATGGTGT
>JAGVGV010000113.1 GCA_020056895.1 Deltaproteobacteria bacterium | reverse complement strand
GAACCCTTCCACCTTCAGGTCTACCGCGCCCTGGGACTCCCACCCAAACCCTTGGGACCCATCCAAACCGCCTTGTAGTGCCCATCAAATTTTGAAAAATATCGTAACCTATCAATAAAATAGAACTTTTTGAAAATGGGTGGTAAACTTGGGCTATGGTTTTCGAGATATGGAATTCTTCAAACTTAAAATAATGGCCATTCACGAGGTCAAGTACGCTTTAGTCGGATGAACCTTTTTTTTCGCTCCCCAGATAATCTCCAAATGGATCCGGTCCGGCGATCCGCGCCTCTGAGCCCGTCCTTTTCTCCATTCCCCTTGACAGGCAAATAAGAGAATGGTAAGACCATAGCCATCGACACAAACCAACCGTCCGCTTCACGGACGCACCCCCCTCGAACACAACCCGGACCAATCCCCGTTCCGGTGAGCCCCGGGGGCGCCCGTTCGGCGCGGCCGGAGGAGATGCCTTATGTGGGAAATCCGGTTCCATGGCCGGGGCGGCCAGGGCGCGGTGATCGGGTCCGAAGTTCTGGCTCACGCCTTTTTTCTGGAAGGACGCTTCGTTCAGGCCTTTCCCGCCTTTGGCGTGGAACGCCGGGGTGCGCCGGTGCTGGCCTTTTGCCGGGTGGATGACCACCCGATCCACCTTCGGAGCGAAATCTACACTCCGGATCACGTGGTGGTGCTGGATGCATCCCTGCTCACCGCGGTCCGAGTCACCCAGGGGCTGAAACCCGGCGGCCTGGTGCTCATCAACACGCCCCGCGATCCCGGACATTTCCGGCCCTTGATCGGTCCCGATCATCCCATCCTGGTCGTGGACGCCGGCGCCGTGGCCGTCGAGCATCGGTTGGGGTCCAGGGCCAACCCCATTGTCAATACCGCCATTCTGGGCGCCTTTGCCAAGGCCTCGGGGTTGGTCCGGATCGAATCCATCGAAATGGCCATCGCCGAACACGTGCCCATCAAGCCCGAAGCCAACCGCCAGGCGGCTCGGGCCGCGTACGAACGGACCCGAAGCGAAAAGCCATGGCCGCCAACCGGCGCCGATTCAGTCAAAGGCGCCAACTCCGGCACGGCCCTGGAGGCCCAATCATGACCCGTGAACCCCGAAGCCATCGGGCCCGCCAATTCGATCCCGCCGGTTGGCCCAACATGCCCGCGCTCAATGCGTCCCTGGGCGACATGCTTTACAACAAGACCGGCGGCTGGCGGTATTTAAAGCCCAAGTATGAAGACAAAACGCCCAACTGCCAAAACGTTTGCCCGGCCGGGAACGACATTGAAGCCTTTATCGCCCTCTTGTTGAAAGACGACCTCGAAGCCGCGTACCGGTTCCTGATCCGCGAAGAACCCTTTCCATCCATCCTGGGCCGGGTCTGCTTCCGGTTCTGCGAAGCCGGATGCAACCGGATTGCTCTGGACGACGCGGTCAACATCCAGAGCTTGGAACGATATCTGGGCGACCGGTTCGCCGGACGGTATATGGAAACTCCAATCGAAGCCTTCGGACCGTCCCTGGCCGTGGTGGGTTCGGGTCCGGCGGGAATGTCGGCCGCGTACTACGGCCGAATGCTCGGGTTCAAGGTCACGATCTTGGAAAAAATGCCGGTCCTGGGCGGCGTCCTCCGCGTTGGGATTCCGCAGTACCGGCTGCCCCGTGAGGCGGTGGCTCGGGAATTCGATCGGCTGGCCGCTCTGGGGGTGGAATTGAAGCCCGGCCAGGAGATCGGCCGGGATCTGTCGCTCACCGAGCTTCGGACCGACAACGATTTCGTGTTCCTGGCATCCGGGGCTCACCAGAGCCTGGCGCCCGATTGGGCCGGATCGCCCACGTCGGACTTTGTTTTTTCAGGACTGGACTTCCTCGGCCGGACCGCTCTGGGGGACCGGTTCGACCTGGGCGCTCGGGTGCTGGTCATCGGCGGCGGCAACACCGCTATCGACGCGGCCCGGACGGCCATCCGCCTGGGCGCCCAGGTGACGGTGGCGTACCGACGGTCCGAAAAGGAAATGCCCGCCCATCCCGAAGAAATCCAGGCCGCCCGCGAAGAAGGCGTGGTTTTCCACTTCCTGGTGTCTCCGGAAGAAATCGAAACAACGCCGGATGGGAAGGTCCAGGCCGTGGTTTTGGCCCGCATGGACCTGGGCGAACCGGACGAATCCGGCCGCCGCCGGCCCGTGAAACGCCCGGGAGACGTGTTCGCCATCGAAGCCGATACCGTGATTACGGCCATTGGCGAACGGCCGGGCTTGGGCGCGTTCCAATCCGTGATTCCCACCACTGGTTCGGCCGCTCTGGTCGATGGATGGCTCCAGGCCGGTACCCCCAACGATGGCCTGGCGCCCGTGTTCGCCGGCGGAGACATGATCGAAGGCCCGCGCACCGTGGTCCACGCCGTGGCCGCCGGCAAGAAAGCCGCGCTTGTCATGGATATGATCCATAAAGGCCTGGATGTGGCTCAAACCCTGGACGACATCCGGATCGGCGGCGGCCCGGCCTTAAGTTTCGCGGCGTATAAGGGCCTCGCGCCCTTGGGTCCGGGTCCCCTCAACCGCCATACGGTGGTGACCGCCGACCAAATGGTCCTGGACTATTTCAGCCAAATCCCCCGAGTGGTTTCT
>JAGVGV010000521.1 GCA_020056895.1 Deltaproteobacteria bacterium | reverse complement strand
TGCTGTTGATCTTGAGCTTGGATTTCAGGGTCCGGCGGTGGCTTTCCACCGTGGACACGCTGATCTTGAGGTGTTCGGCCACCTGGCGGGTGTTTTTGCCTTCGGCCAGGAGCTGCAACACTTCCCGTTCGCGGGTGCTCAAAACGGTATAGGCCGGCGACGTGCGGCTCTGCTGGCGGCCCACGAAACCGTCCACCACCATTCCGGCCACGCTCGACCCCAGGTACGTGTTGCCTTCCGAAACGGACCGGATGGCGATCTCCATCTCTTCCAGGTTGGAACTCTTGGCCAGGTACCCCTTGGCGCCGGCTTTGAGCATTTCGGTGACCAGGAGCCGGTCCACGTGCATGGACAGGGCCAGGACCTTGATTTTAGGATTTTCCGCCAGAAGGCGGCGGGTGGCGTCCACGCCATTGAGGTTGGGCATGGAAATATCCATGATCACCACGTCGGGCCGTTTCTTGAAGGCCTGATCCAGGCCGTCCCGGCCGTTGTCCGCTTCGCCGATCACCTTCATATCCGGGCTTTTTTCGATGATTTCGCGGAGCGCCTCGCGCACCAGGACATGATCGTCCACCAGCAGTATCTTAATCATAGCCGCTGATTCCTCCCCCCGGGGTCGGCTCCAAGGACCGCTCGTTCCGGAAAAGCCAACATATTTCCGGACTTCGCTTCCTTCGGAACCCCCCAAAAAAGGTTTCTATTACCCAAATTTTTCGCCACGAAGGCCGCTACAATCAGTAATTTAACCACGAAGAAGCCGGCGGTCCGGCCGGCTCTAGGCGCCGGCCGACCCCTTACCGACTTCCGCCAGAATACGCCACCGGGAACCCCCTTGTCAACTAAGAGGAAAGCTGAGAGGGGGGGCCTTTTGGGTTCAATCCGGGCCTGGAGGTTGGTTCGGCCATGAGGCTTCGAAATGCGTGGCCAAACCCGAAGATAAAGGCATTTTCACCCGGGGACGGACCGATGGCGGCGTTGAGGCTGAGACCCAATCCGCCGAAGCCAGCCGCACGCGGTTCCATGCCGCGATGAATGTCAACAATCGAGTTCAAGGAAAGAGCCGCCAGAGCCAGTGCTCTGGCGGCCCGGTCGAGGTTCCGTAGTCCTAGGGGAAAAGCGTTCCGTTTACCGGCCGTCGCGGATGAAGGCGGCGCCTCGGGCGATGGCCCGGCGGTTCATTTCGAAAAACCGGTCCTTGCCCTTCATCGCCGCTTCCATGCCCCGGCAGGTTTCTTCCTGAGTCAACAGCCCGGTTTTTTCCATCAACGCCCCGATCATGACCATGTTGGCCGACCGGTCCGCCTGGGCGTCTTTGGCCAGCTCGACAATGGGTGGGGCGATCACGTTCAGGTCCGTCCGGCTGGGCGGTTCCCGGATCAGGGAGGCGTTGAGCACGAGCAGGCCGCCGGCCCGGACCGTGGGCTCGAACCGGGTCAGCGAGGGGAGGTTCATGGCCACCAGAACGTCCGGTTCCGAGGCCACGGGCGAATCGATCTCGCCCGCCGAAAGGGTGACGGTGCAGTTGGCCGTGCCGCCCCGCATTTCCGTGCCGTACGCCGGCAGATAGGTTACGTTCAGGCCCTTGAGCATGGCGCCGTGGGCCAGGACATACCCCATTAAAAGGACGCCCTGGCCGCCGAAACCGGCGAAAATGGTCCGCGTGGTCCCCGTCATATCAGTCCTCGTATCCCGTTTCGTCCTTGATCACGCCCAAGGGGTATTGCTTGGCCAAAACGTTTTCGATCCAGGCCATGGATTCCTTGGGTGTCATCTTCCAGTTGGTGGGGCAGGCGCCCAGGAGTTCCACCAGGCCGAAGCCCAGGTTGTCGAGTTGCACCCGGAAGGCTTTGCGGATGGCCTTTTTGGCCCGGTTGATCTCCTTGGCCGACGTCAAGGCGCGTCGCTCGATATAGACCGTGCCTTCGGTCAAGGCCAGCATCCGGGCGATGTCGATGGGCCGGCCGTGGCGGTCTTTCCGCCGGCCGCCGGGCGCCGTGGTGGCTTCCTGGCCGATCAGGGTGGTGGGCGCCATTTGGCCGCCGGTCATGCCGTAAATGGCGTTGTTGATGAAAATGGTGGTGATGGATTCCCCCCGGTTGGCGGCGTGGATGGTTTCGGCGGTGCCGATGGCGGCCAGGTCGCCGTCGCCCTGATAGGTGAAGACGAACTTGTCCGGATGCACCCTTTTGACGCCGGTGGCCACGGCCAACGGCCGGCCATGGGGGGCCTCGATCATGTCCAGGTTGAAGTAATGATACGCCAGCACGGCGCAGCCCACCGGCGGCACGCCGATGGTTTTTTCCCGAAGGTTCATTTCATCCAGACATTCGGCTACCAGACGGTGGGCCACCGAATGCCCGCAACCGGGACAATAGTGAGTTTCCACGGCCGTCAGGGACTGGGGACGGCCGAAAATTTTTTCGTAACCGGGTTCGGTCATGCTTCCACCCTCCGGCCGATCTTGCCGTCGCCGTCGACCGTCGATTGTACGAAGGCCTGAACCTGGGCCGGCGTGGGAATGGGGCCGCCGG
>JAGVGV010000087.1 GCA_020056895.1 Deltaproteobacteria bacterium | reverse complement strand
TTGTCAAGATTTCTCCGGGTTCGAACCAGAACGCTCTACAGGACCAGGATAACTCCCGATGAACCACAATTCCCGGCATCCGGCCGATCTGTCGGTATCCTTCCAAAACCTGCGGCCCGCGTCCGGGCTGGTGGACCTCCATGAGGTCTTCGATTTGGCGGATCGAACTTTGGACCACTGGCGGGATCTAGGAGCCGAATGTGAGCTCATGGGCTTGGTCCGGGGCCGTCCCGTGGCCCTTCAAGCCGACGTGAATCACACCGAAAAACTGGTTTTCCGCCTTAGCCTGGATGATTCGGAGTGTCACTTGGGCATTCCCCACGCCCTGTCCGGAACCTTGGCAAGGTTGGAACCCGACACCGATCCGGTCTGGCTGGTAGTGGGCCGGGTGGACCAGCGGGAACTGGCCCTGGGCTTGATTGAAAACACTCCGGAAATGGACAATCTTTGGCGGGAAATCCTTGTGCATCACGTCGGGGGGGCGCATTGACCCGAAAAAACCGGCGTCCCTCCCCTTCCCCATCCTTCTTCAGCCCGAAAATCCCCTGGCCCTCGGAGCGAGGGCGCTCTCTCCCCCGCTCCGAACCAGCCTTCCCGTCCTAATTTTTAGGCTTTTCGAACAGGTCATCGAAGGGCGTTGGGCTGTTGTCGCCCTGCCAGGTGTCCGCGCCTTCGAGTCCCAGGGCCGGGTCCGCCAGAATGTCGTTTTCGAACTGGTACTTGCCGTAATACTTCATGGCCTGTAAAAAAATCCGTTGGCCTTGGAAAAAGGACACGGCATCCGGATGGACGGCTTTCACGTCCTCGGCTTTCAGTTCCGCCGACGTGGAGGCATTCATATATTGGAAGCCCATGCAACCTCGGAATTCGTAGTCCAGGGCGGAACAGTAAGTCCGGGGCGCGAACAGCAACAGGTCGATCCAGCCTTCACCTCCGAAGGTGTTGGACGTTCGGAGCGGATAGTAAATCTTGGGGGACGTAAAACGGAAGGCCAGCGGGTCCACCGTCCGCTCAGCCGGCCCCACGTCCACATAGTCCAGAACGAAATGGACGAACCCCCGGGCGGTGTAGTCGGCCACCACATTTTCCACTTCGGGGTAGCTGGATTTCTGGGGCAGCCCCCGCGATTTGAAATAGTTGTTCACCCATTTCCGGAAGCCGGCGGCGTCGTTGATCCGGATCACGGTTAAATCGTGAGCGCCGATCCGACCCTGAAAGTTGATCTCCACGGCCTGGCTGGATGCTCCCCCACCGTTTTTGGTGTGGTACAAGTACACCAGCTTGTGCTTGGCCACCAGTTTCAAGGCTTCCTCGAAGGCCTTGACCGGCGCGGCCGACACTTTGGGTTCGGATGGAAACGGAATGAACCGGAGGATGCCGGTGGATCGCGCCGCCTTGAGGTCGGTTCCCAGAATCAGGATTTCTTCCTTCATGTTGTGCATGACAATGGCCTTTTGGCCGGTTTCCGAAACCTGGACCTCATCGGCGATCACCCGGCCCATATCCGCGCGGACGGCAGCAGGCCCCACGAACAGCAGGCCAAGCATCGTCACGATCCAAAATCCAACCCCAATGACCCGAGTTCTCTTGCTTTTCATCATTTCCCTCTCCTGTCGCGCCCGCTGGCTTATTGGCCTTTGGCGCCGCAATTCTTGAAATTCACGCCTTCGGGCAGAATCCCCACGGTCCAGGTGTCCTTGCCCATGGGGGTCAGAAAATGCGGCTCCTTGATCTCTTTGGACAGGTACAAAGCCTGCTCGGGCTTGGGCCGCCGGATTTCCAGGCGGTTCCCGTCCAACACGCCAGCCACCAAATCATCGTCCCGAAAAAAAATGGCCTTGAGGTAGGTGGCCTTGTGGCCGTCCACGGCCTGGACCATTTTCCGGGCCTGGTCCACCGCGCAGGCCGGATCAATACCCTTGGCCGGCCCCACCCACACCACGTCGCCCAGCAAAGGGTCCCCGCTTAAAAGTACGGTTTCTTCCACGGCATTGGCGAACGGAGCGGCCAAAAAGATCGCGGCCAGAATCAAACTCAGGTACATCAACGTCTTGTGAGCGTGCATGTCTTCCTCCTTGCCCGGGATTTCTTGCCGGATGGGGCTATTGTACGCCAACCGAAGCCGGAGCGATGTAAAAAGAAGGCAAAAAAGAAACGCCCGGCTTACCCCGCGATGGGCAAGTCGGGCGTTCGCGTTGGACTCAGGATGCGCGGGAAACAGCGGGCCTAGTGCGCGCCCATCACTTTACCGGATTCGGCGTACTCCTTCACTCCCAGGGCAGTTTTGTACAAGACCGTGAGGATCAGGGCGCCAAGGGCGTAAATGCCAATGGTAATCATCAGCTCGATGGTGGTGGGCACGTATTCCGTAATGCCTTCCAGCATGTTCGGGATGAACCCGCCGATCACCAGCCCCAACCCCTTGTCGATCCAAAGGGACGCGAAGGTCAGCACGCAGGCCGCCAGGAGCAGGTTTTCATTACGCCGGAACCGGGGTACAACCAACAGCACCGCGGCGATGAACCCCAACGTGACCGACACCCACATCCAGGGCACCAGGTTGCCATGGCCGTGAAGTCCGGCGAAGAGATAGATCAGGCTGTGCTGATGGCTGGGAATACCGCTGTAAAAAGCCGTGAAGAATTCCATGGCGTAGAGAAAGAAGTTGACGAGCAGGGCGTAGGTGACGATCTGCCCGAGCTTCTGGATGGCTTCCTTCCCGGCGTCGAAGTACGTGAACTTCCGCAAGATCATGGCCAGGATGATGAGGAGCGAAGGACCGGCGGCGAAGGCCGAGGCCAAGAACCGGGGGGCCATGACGGCGGTGAGCCACAGGTGACGGCCGGGGATGCCGGCGTACAGGAAGGCTGTGACCGTGTGAATGGAGACGGCCCAGGGGATGCTGAGGTAAATGAAGGGTTTGATCCATTTGGGAGCCGGCACGCCCTTCTTTTCGGATTCGAGCACCACCCAACCGATGAACAGGTTGAGGAACAGGTACCCGTTCAGGACGGTGGCATCCCAGAACAAGACCGAATTGAGCGTGGGATGGAGGAACACGTTCATGATCCTGACTGGGTTCCCAAGGTCCACGAAGACGAACAGGAGGCACATGGTGACGGCGGAGATGGCCAGGAATTCACCCAGGATGGTGATGCGGCCGAAGGCCTTGTAGTTATGCAGGTAATACGGGATCACCAGCATGACGGCCGAGGCGGCCACGCCGACCAGGAAGGTGAGCTGGCTGATGTATAAGGCCCAGGAAACATCCCGGCTCATGCCGGTGACCGCCAGGCCTTTGGTGAACTGGATCAGATAGGCCCCCACGCCGGCGCTGATGACCGTGAGCAGAAAAAGGACCCAGATCCAGTATCCTTTGCTTCCGGAAAGTGCTTTCTCTAGCATACCGACCTCATAGGATGTAGTAGACGCTGGGTCCCGTGCCCAAGCTGGGTTTGCGCTGAATGGTGTAGTGCTCCTGGATCAACCGCCGGACGTCGGAAGACGGGTCGTCCAGGTCGCCGAAGACCAGGGCGCCGGAATGGACCGCTTCCACGCAGGCCGGCTTGAGGCCCTTGAACAGCCGTTCGGCGCAGAAATTACACTTTTCCACCACGCCCTTCATCCGAGTGGGATACAGGGGGTTGGTCTTCTTGATGAACGGCCGGGGGTCCATGAAGTTGAACGAACGGGACCCGTACGGACAGCCGGCCATGCAGAACCGGCAACCGATGCAACGGTGCATGTCCATAACCACGATGCCGTCCGCCCGCTTGAAGGTGGCCTGAGTCGGGCAGACTCGGACACAAGGCGGGCTGGCGCAATGGTTGCACAGGATCGGGAATTCCTTTTCCTTGTAATTGGCGGCCAGGAATTCACTCGTGGCGTCCGGAAACACAAATTCGTATTCGCCGCCCCACAGCCATTTGATTTCGTGCTTCGTGTCCGTGGAGCCGTCCGCGTTCACGATGTTGGGCACGTTGTGGGCTTCGTGGCAGGCGTGGGAGGCATGCTCGACTTCTTCCGGAGTGAGTTTGCGCATGTCCACGACCATGGCCCAGCGCTTGCCCGCGGTCGCGGCCGGGGCTTTTTCCTCCACCCCCATGGCCGTGCCTTCGGTCAAGACCTGGGCGACCGGGACCGTGGACAGACCAGCGGCCGCCAGACCCGCGATCTTGAGAAAGTCCCTTCTGTCGACCGTCATTGCTTCTTCTCCTCCGGCGCCACGTGGCAGTCCCAGCAGGTGGGGTCCACGTTGGCGTAGGTGTGGCACTTGTCGCAGAAATCCTTTTTGCTGGTGTGGCATTTCATGCAGGAATTCTGGAGGCTCCGTTCGATCTGAACGGCATTGCCCACGTTCAGCTTGGGGTCGCCGGACGATACCAGGTCACGGGTAGGTCCGATGACGGGAAGGGTCAGGAGGCTGTTGTCCACCACCTCGATGGCCCCTTCGACCGCCACCATTTCGGGTTCCCTGGTCTTGGGCGCGTACTGTGCTTCGTACCGTTGGGCGTCCCGGACCACCTTGTTCCGCCAGTCGTCCAGAATCTGCATATGCGTGGTGATCATCTTTTCCTTGGGCTGGATACAGGGGCCCATGGCCTTGGTCTGATCCGTGATCACCGGCACGGGCTTGGGCTGCGCGGCCTGACCTTTGTTCCACCAGAAGGGAAAGGTCAGAAAGGCCAGGGCGATGACGAGCCCGGTGATGATTTTGCCGCCGTCATACATGGGCTATTCCTCCGTCTCCTCGTCCATCACTTCGATGGGCAGTTCCTCGCCGCGCAGGTTCGATTCCCGTTCGTTCTCGCCGTCCATCACCAGGGCGTTGGCCACCAGTTCCGTCACCCCAACCACTTTTACCTCGGGCGCCCAGTATTCCATTAGCGGCGGCAGGGTGGCCCGGTCCACGGCGCAGACGCAGGCAAGGGTATTCACGCCGAATTTTTCATGCACATAACGGACCGCGCTGGCGCGGGGCATGCCGCCCTGCATCCGAGCCAAATCGTACTCGCCGGCGTTGAGCCCGGCCCCGCCGCCGCAGCAGAAGGTCTGTTCCTTGATCGTGCCTTCGGGCATTTCGTAAAAGTGGTTGCACACGTTCTCGATGACGTACCGGGGCTCTTCCAGCATGCCCATACCCCGCGCCGGGTTGCAGGAATCGTGGAACGTCACCCGCAGGTGATCGTTCCGGCTGGGGTCCAGCTTCAGTTTGCCGTGGCGGATCAGGTCGGCCGTGAATTCGCTGATGTGCACCATCTTGGTGGACCGGGCGTTTTCAAAGACCGTGCCGGTGATCGGACTTTTGGGCGCCTCCAGGAAGTTGGCCGGACCGTTCATGGTGTCCATGTATTGATTGATCACGCGCCACATGTGGCCGCATTCGCCGCCCAGAATCCATTTGACGCCCAGCCGCTTGGCCTCGGCGTACATCTTGGCGTTCAGGCGCTTCATCATTTCATTGGACGTGAAAAAGCCGAAGTTGCCGCCTTCCGAAGCGTAGGTGCTCCAGGTGTAATCCAAGCCGATATGATCGAACAGCATCATGTACCCCATATAGGTATAGATGCCCGGATCGGCGAAGATATCACCAGAAGGGGTGATGAAAAGAATCTCGGCGCCCTTACGGTTAAAGTGGGGTTCGATATCGACGCCCACGTATTCCGCGATGTCGGCCAGAAGGAACTCGGCGTTTTCCTTATAGGTATGGGGCTGAAGCCCAAGATGGTTGCCGGTGCGGAAACAGTTGGCCACGGGCGTGGCGATCCAGTCGATGTTCAGGCCCAAAAGGTTCAGGAGTTCCCGGCCCATGATGGTGATTTCGGCCGTATCGATGCCGTACGGGCAGAACACCGAACACCGCCGGCATTCGGTGCACTGGAAGAAATAGTACCACCATTCCTTCAGCACCTTTTCCGTCAGTTTCCGAGCGCCCACCATGCGGGCCATAAGCTGGCCGGCCAGGGTGAATTCGCCCCGGTACACGCTTCTTAGCAGTTCGGCCCGCAAAACAGGCATGTTCCGGGGATCGCCGGTGCCGATGAAGAAATGGCATTTGTCGGCGCAAGCGCCGCAACGCACGCAGATATCCATGAACAACTGGAAGGACCTGAACCGCTTGAGCCGATCGCGCATCCCGTTCAGGACAATGTTCTTCCAGTCCGGAGGCAACTTCCAGTCCTCGGCCGTGGGGTCCCAGGCGTGGGCATGGGGAAGGCCCACGTAGTCCACGCTCTTGGGGTTGGCCGCGTAGCAAAAGGTGCCCGGCTTGATCTCCAGGGGCTTGTCCATCCAGCCCGTAAACCATGGGGGCCGGTGGTTGACCTGGGAAAGGATTTCAGGCTTGGGCGTGGCCATCATTCAGCTCCTTCTTCCAACGGTTTGTCCACGGGCAGCCCGGCTTCGACCATCAGCTCCCGAAATTCTTCTTCGTATTCCTCGTAATCGTGAGTCTTGACCTTGGGGTTCCACGGATTCACGTGCCGCACGGCCCGGCTGTTGTTGGCCAGATTCCGGGTGGGGCTGAGGAAAATGCCGGGGGCGTGCATCAGCTTGCTGAAGGGGAAATAGGCCAGGAGCGTGCCGACCAGGAAGACGTGGATATAAAAAAGTACGCCGATGCCTTCGGGCGCCTTGGCGTTGAAGGTCACGATGCCCATGGTCAGTTCCTTGACCGCGGTGATATCCACCTTGATCAGGTACCGCATCAGCACACCGGTGGCCGCGATGTGAATGATGAGCAACAGGGGGAACCAGTCATTGGTCAAGGAAATATAACGGACTTGAGGGATCACGATCCGGCGCAGGAAAAGATAGCTGGCGGCGCCCAGGAGCACCATGCCGCTGAGCATCATGCCCGGCAGCCAGGTGAAGGGAAACAGCCCTATTTCGAAAAAGCCATCCAGGTTTTCCAGAAGCGTCACGAAAAACGGGATCGGATCGGTGAAAAACCGAAGGTGTCGTAGCAATACCACCAAAAAGGAATAATGGAAGGCCAGGGCGAACAACCACAGCCACTTGGCCGATCCGTAATACACCCGGCCCTCGCGGAAATCCATGGCCGTGTTCCGGAACAAGGACCGGAAGCATAGGATTTCCAACGCCATGCGGATCAGCACGGTAAAATTGTTGGTGGGGTTATCGATGCAGTTGGTCTTGATCCAGGGCATCGACTTTTCCTGTCCGCAGGTGGTCGGAATCCGGAAGGGCACCGGCGACTGGCCCCATTTGATGACCCGGATCACGAGGCCGGCCAGGAAAATCGCGATGGCCGCGTAGGGTACGACCACTCCGAAGAAGGTCGTCATGTTCGCGGCCCACACGCCCACCAGCGGAATCACCATGAGGACGATGACCGCCGCAAACGCTGCTACAAAGCCCGGAAAACCCATAAACCGTTACCTCTCTTGGTGATTGTCGTCGTCAAGACCGTCCGAATCCCGAAGGTCCGGCAGTTCCACCGGTTCGGGTTCGGTTTCGATGATCAGTTTGGCTCGGCGAAGAAGCAGAAAATTCCGGCGCTGTTCGTCTTTCAGCCGGATTTCCCACAGTTTTTCCCGGCATCCCACATAGATATCGAAGGCCAGGAACAACAAATCCCGGCCAAGCCCCTCCAGTTGAAGGCGTTCCTTGTCGCCCAGCAGATTTCCCACCACATCCAGAAAAATGGGGCCGGCCAAGGTAGTGAAAATCAAGGCGTCCCGGCTGGAAAAACTCTGCACTGCCCGAATCCGGACGATTCGGTCCAACAAGGGCGTCACCCTTTCCCGATCCAGAGAGCCGTCGACAGGCCCCAGGCCGGCCAACGAATCGATCAGGGCATCGATGATCCCTTCCAGGCCCTCCCGTACGCTCGCGCCGACCGGATTGGCGAAGGCATCTTTACGGCGGCGAAGAAACTGAGCGGTATCCGATGGATACGTCTGGACCACGGCTTCGAACCAGCGGCTCAAAAGCGCGGAACGGTTTTCCAATAATTTCGTATGTAGGTCCATAGGTCCAATGTGGCCAATCGTTGCCGGCGGGCCTCTAGAGGAAGCGACCCGCCGGAAGGATGGTCTTTATTGTTCTTTTTTTCACAGCCCTGGCCGGTACGATCGGGGCATTGGTAGCGATGTATAACATAGCCGCTCTTCCGCCGTCAAGGAAATCTCTGCCGCCATAAACCCTTTCCCCCTGGTTTTTCCGGGGGTTCCGGCCGTTCGGCCGGCTTCGCCAAGCACCGGGGCCGCCCCCAACCGTTCCCTTGCGGAGGGCTCTCGCCGTCCTCCCCCCGCCCCTTCCCCCAAATTCCGCGCCGCCTCTTCGCGCTCTCTTCACGCCTCTGGGTCCCGTTTGAGTGTTTTTCCATTTGGATTCATGGATTCCTCCATTGACAAAAAAACCGACCCGGCGGCACTATTCCAAGAGGTCTTCGTCTCTCTTGTTTATGGATAAGCCGATCCACCCTTCTTTTTAAAAAGTCGAGGAACGCCATGGCTCCGGACATCAGCCCCATTCTGGCCGCCGCCTTTCAGAAGGAAGAGAAACCCTACTTGAGCGTCTCCAACCTCGTCAAAGCGATTCCGGCCCCCGTCCGCCGGGACCTGGGGTTGACCTCCGTATCCAAACCCAAGGACGTGCTTCAAGCCTTGGGACCGCTTCCATCACCCTATATTGTGCTGAGAAAAGGGAACAGTACGGGCATTCTGGCCGCGCCGCCCGCGGAAGCAATCTTGAAAACCATTTCCCGCGTCCCGGGGAAGACCCTAGGCCAAGTTCACATGGCCATCCCTTTAAAAAAGGAGGACGTGATCAAGGAATTGAATCACCTTCTCCTCAAGAAAAGCGTTCGAGTGGAAATCGCGGCCACGGGCGCCTTCCGCTTTTACATCGATGGCCAAGGAGCGGTGACGACCGATAAAGAGTCCGACGCCGCCACTCCGCCCGCCGTGCCTGGCGACCGGGACGGAAAGCTGGCGGCCTTCAAGGCAGCCTTCGACGCCATCTATAAAAAGCATCGGTTCGTTTTCATTCATCAGGTGCGCCGAGCCTTGGGTTGGCCCCGCGAGGTCTTCGATCTTTTCCTGGAAAGTCTGATGATCGATGGGACCGTGGCCGCTCATCCCGGGAACCCCGGCGCCCTCCGGCGAAGCGAAGTGGAGGATTCCTATCAAAACGATCTGGGAGACCTGTTCCTTTCCGTTTCCTGGAGGAGACCTCTGTGAATTCCTATGATTCCGATATCTTCAAGGCCCTGAGGCGGAACAACCCCTTTGTCACCGGGTCGGTGGGGGACCCTTTGGGAACCCGGTACCCGGATGTCCCGGGCCTGGGGGATTCGACCGTTCGCAGCCTCCACGGCTTGATCGCCCAAAAAGCCCGAAGCCGGCACTTGGCCACCGCCGCTACGGTGTTCGGCGTTACCGG
>JAGVGV010000540.1 GCA_020056895.1 Deltaproteobacteria bacterium | reverse complement strand
TTATACTACAACTAAAAGGCGCAAAACAGCGTTTAAACGGACTTCCCCCAATTCCTGACGTGCACCCACGAGTTCGGGACGCCTTGACTTTGGGACTCGTTCGGAGTATCATGGCTCCGTTTTTGGGGATTGAATCCAACCCGATTTTTCACGATCCGAAGTTGCTGGCCCGGCCGTTCACTCAACGGCCTCGCCCTGAAGGGGAACGAATCCTCGTGATTCGACCGGCGACCAGGAACGACGACGACCGCGGACGCTCCGGCGAACCCGCCGGGCCCAAGGAATCTTTCGCCTTAAAAAATACCAATAGACAACGTGAACCACTGAAGGATTCGGACCGGTTTCCGGCGGGCGACGAATGCCTGAACCGAAGATGCCCCGCGGATTCCGGAGCCCTTTCTCCCAGTGACAGGTCCTCCCATCCATCCCCCCCTCATTTATTCAAAAATCCGATTGAGCATCCCAAGCCGCGCCGAACCGTTTTTCCATCCGATGGAACGGCCGGCGCTTCGATGTGTTTTCGCCGTCTGGTGCATGGTGGTTCGAAATGGAGGGAAAGGAGGCCAACGGGGAGATCGTCCGGTTGAGCATGTTCGGAGCCGCGTAAGAATCCAATCATCCAACCAACCTCCAAAATCCGTTTGAGGAGGAAAAAGGAAAATGGCCGAAGACAAGCAGGGTTGGTCGGTACTGTGGAAAACCGAAGACTGGCTGGCGGTCTGGCTGGGGTTTTTGATTATCGTATTGATTCTGGTGGGTTTACCGACCAAGGCGCCCAATTTCAAGTGGACCACGGATGGGGAATATTCGGGTTTCGCGGCCCAGGCGTCGGCCAAAATCGACGGTCTGGTGAAAACCGCGGGCGAAAAAAACGAGGACGCCCTGAAAACCCAATTGGGCCAATTAAAAGACGCGCTCGATAAAAAGGATCGGAAACTGGGTGGCGACGCCGCCAAGGCCGCGGCGGAGGTGGTGAAAAATGTCAAGGACGCCGGCCTGAAGAAAAAAGCCGGGGACTTGGCCAAGGATGTCCAGGGCAACGCCGGAGCCCTTCCGGCCAAGGTTTTGTCCGGAACCAACCTGGGTTGGTCCCTGTTGTTCCTGGTGGGATTCGGGCTGGTGAGTCTTTTGGGCATGGCCCTCCTGGGCCAGAACCTGGGCCGGTTCGTGGTGGGATTTCCGGTGGTTTTCATCATCGCCTGGGTTTCGTTGTTTTTGGCCGGTAACTACACGATCAATGTGTATGGCCTGGAATACGTTTTGTGGTGCCTGTTCCTGGGGCTGTTCATCAGCAATGTCCTGGGGCTTCCGGATTGGCTTCGGCCGGCGGTTCAGACGGAATATTACATCAAGATCGGCCTGGTGATTCTGGGGGCGGGCATTCTGTTTGGCGAAATCGTCCAGGCCGGAGTGTATGGGATCGTCCAGGCGTTTCTGGTCATCGCCGTGGTTTGGTATTTCTGCTTCTGGCTGGCCAGCAAAAAAATGGGCATCGATGATGATTTTTCGGCTCTGTTGGCCAGCGCGGTGTCCATTTGCGGCGTTTCGGCGGCCATCGCCACGGCCGGGGCCATTAAGGGCGATTCGAAAAAGCTGTCGTACGTTACGTCGATCACTCTCATCTGCGCCGTGCCCATGCTGGTGATTCAGCCCTACATCGCCAAAACGTTTGGGATGGATGAACTGGTGGCGGGCGCCTGGTTGGGCGGAACCCTGGACACCAGCGGATCGGTGGTGGCCGCCGGATCGCTCATCAGCGAACGGGCCATGAAGATCGGCGTGGTGGTAAAGATGAGCCAAAACGTCTTCATCGGCTTCGCGGCCTTTATTCTGGCCATCTGGTGGGCGTATAAGGAATGCGATCTGAACCCGGACCATCCCCGGCCCAGCGCCATGGAAATATGGAACCGGTTCCCCAAATTCGTCCTGGGTTTCATGGTCGCCTCGTTGGTTTTTTCCTTCTTGCTTTCCCCGGAATGGGTGGGCAAAGTAAAAGGGACTCTGACGGCTCTTCGGACGTGGTGGTTCGCCCTGGCGTTCACTTCGATCGGCCTGGAAACCCGATTCGGGGAACTGGCCAAACTGGGCGGAGGCAAGCCCGCGCTGGCGTTCATCATCGCCCAGGGGATCAATATCCTCTGGACTCTGGTGCTGGCGTATCTGCTGTTCAGCGGAGTATTGTTCCCAGCGCCCATCATGTGATTCGTCCGGGTTCGGCCGCGTTTCCATCGCGGCCGGGCTCACGAGGAAGCACCACGGGACCGAACCGTTCAAGGGGCGGAGGAAATCCGCCCCTTTCCATCCGAAAAGGAACCTCGGGACTCCGCCCTCGGCGTCGCCCGATCGTCTTTTGACCACATCGCCGATCCTTCGGCCGCACGGGATGAACACGAATGGAACTGGAAGCAAAAACCTGGCATGCGCTGACCGTGGACGAAGCCCTGAAAACCCTGGACGTTGTTCCGAGCCAAGGCCTTACCGCCGACGAGGCCGGCCGGCGGCTGGTGCAATACGGCCCCAACGAACTAAAAAGCGAGGAGCGGATTTCCGCCCTGGCCATTTTTTTGGGCCAGTTCAAAAACACGCTGATCGTGATCCTTATGGTGGCCATCGTTTTGTCCGCCGTGGTCGGCGAAGTGGTGGACGCGATCATCATCGGCGTGATCGTCCTGTTCTGCGGCGTTCTGGGTTTTGTTCAGGAATACCGGGCCGAAAAGGCCATGGACGCCCTGAAAAAAATGCTGGCCCCGACCATCACGGCCCTTCGGGACGGCCGGGAAACGGTGATCGCCTCCCGCGATGTGGTTCCGGGCGACATTCTTTTGGTGGCCGCCGGCGACCGGATCCCGGCCGACGGACGAGTGATCGAATCCCATTCCCTCCGGGCCGATGAAGCCCCCCTGACCGGAGAATCCGTACCGGTCAGCAAAAAAACCGATCCCCTGGCCGCCGAAACCAGGATCGATTCCATGAAAAACATGATCTTTACCGGCACCACCATCACCTACGGCCGGGGCCGGGCGCTGGTCACTTCCACGGGCATGACCACCGCTTTTGGCCGGATCGCCGAAAAGGTTTCGGCCATCGAAACCGAAAAAACCCCCTTGGAAAAGCGGACCGAAGAGATCGGCAAGTGGCTGGGGATTTCGGCCTTGGCCATCTGCGGTCTGGTGGCCGGCGTCACCATGATCCGCGAAGCCGTTACCGGCTCCATCACCATGCCCCATGTGGTCACCACGATCATGTTCGCCATCGCCCTTGCCGTGGCGGCGGTGCCCGAAGCCCTGGCGGCTATCGTCACCGGCGCCCTGGCCATTGGCATGCGCGAAATGGCCAAAAACAACGCCCTGGTCCGCCGGATGCCGGCCGTGGAAACCCTGGGCTGCACCACGGTGATCTGTTCGGACAAAACCGGCACCCTGACCCGGGGGGAAATGACCATCCGCCGGGTGTTTTTGGGAGACCAAATGATCGACGTGGGCGGCGTGGGGTACCTGCCCGAAGGCGGTTTTTCGGTTATCGCCGGCTCCGGCGGCCCGGCGGCGGAAACGCCCGCGTTTCAAACCCTGATGAAAACCGGCGTGCTCTGTTCGGACGCGGAACTGGAACATACGGCCGACCAGTGGCGGATCAAAGGCGATCCCACCGAAGGCGCTCTGGTGGTGCTGGCGGCCAAAGCCGGATTGAACGCCCGGGACCTGAGGCGCGAAACGCCCCGAATCGAGGAAATCCCATTCAGTTCGGAACGCAAACGGATGACCACCATCCACCGCTTGGCGGATGGAATCCTGACAGCCTGCATGAAGGGCGCCCCCGAAATTGTTCTGGACCGTTGCCGGTATAAAACCTGGGGCGGTGGTCAGAAAGACCTGACGCCCGAGGACCGGGCCCGAATTTTGGAAGTAAATGAATCCCTGGCTCAGGAGGGCCTGCGGGTGCTGGCCCTGGCCGGCCGCGAAGTAACCGCCGGGGAAGAGATGACCGAGGACGGCCTGGAGCGGGACATGGTCTTTTACGGCCTGGCGGGGATGATGGACCCGCCCCGGCCTGAAGCCATTGAAGCCATTCGGGTATGCAAAAAGGTGCGGATCAAACCGGTGATGATCACCGGCGACCACAAGCTGACCGCCATGGCCGTGGCCGCCGAGATCGGCATCTATCAGCCCGGAGACCGGGCGCTCACCGGACCTGAACTTGAAAAAATGCCGGATGAGGAATTTGAAAAAATCGTCCAGGACGTGACCGTGTACGCCCGGGTTTCGCCCATGGACAAGCTGAAGATTGTAAAGGCCTGGAAAAAGCGTGGCGAGATCGTGGCCATGACCGGCGACGGCGTGAACGACGCCCCGGCCCTTAAGCACGCGGACATCGGCGTGGCCATGGGCATTACCGGCACCGAAGTGGCCAAGGAAGCGGCCGACATGATCCTGACCGATGACAACTTCGCCAGCACGGTCAAGGCCATCGAACAGGGCCGGTGGATTTACGACAACATCAAGAAATACCTCACGTACTTGCTCCGTTGCAACATCACCGAAGTTGTGGTCATCGGCGGCGTGGTGCTGATTATGGGACCCGAATACCTGCCCCTTCTGCCAGCGGCGATTCTATACATCAACCTGGCCACGGACGGCCTTCCCGCCCTGGCTCTGGGAGTGGCCCCGCCGGACCCGGATATCATGGAACGCCCCCCCCGGGACCCCAAGGAAAGCGTGTTCAGCCCCGATGTCCGAGCCTTTCTGTTGTTGGCCGTTTTGCTGGAAATCCCGTTCTTTTTCTATCTGTTTTTCCAGAAGGCCGGCGACATCCAGGCCGCCCGGACCGACGTGTTTTTCCTGTTCATCGTCATCGAGCTGATTATCGCCCTGAACCTAAGATCCATGACCTATAGCATTTTCAAGGCCCCGCCTCATAAATGGTTGATTCTGGCTTTGATCTGGGAAGTGGCTCTGATGATGGTTCTGCTTCAGTTCGCCACGGTCCGGGAAGCCTTCGGCATCCACCTGCCGCCCCTCGAGGATCTGGGGATCATTTTGGGCTTCGGCGTGGTGGTGGCCATGTCCATGGAAGGAGTCAAGTGGTACCTGCGCCGGAAAAATCAGGCCGGACCGGTCTGAGAACCGGGAGGGGTCGGATTATTATGTCCGGCCCCTTTACTCCCTAATAAATTCAGATTACGAGGGTGATCCCCCTTGTCCTTCCTCGGCCGCCTATTCGCCCCGCCCCCGCTCTGGGACTGGCTTCAGGTCCAAATCACTTCGGCCTGCAACGCGGCCTGCCTTTACTGCCCCCGAACCGCGGACCGATCCCGGTGGACCGATCGTTTCATGCCCCTGGCCGTTTTTGAACGGATCCAACCCTTTTTTTCGCGGGCCCGCCATGTGCACCTTCAGGGTTGGGGGGAACCGCTTTTGCATCCGGATTTCTGGGAAATGGCCCGGCGGGTGAAAGCCGCCGGCCGGTCCGTGGGCGCCACCACCAACGGGACGCTTTTCGTCGATGACACTCCCAAACGACTGGTGGACGAAGGTTTCGACCTGGTGGCCGTTTCCCTGGCGGGCGTGG
>JAGVGV010000426.1 GCA_020056895.1 Deltaproteobacteria bacterium | reverse complement strand
TAAGCCGCTTCCTGGCGCTCACCCCCAACGGCTCCGGGGATTCGGATCGATTCCATCCAACAGGTGGAATCGCCGTCCCCCGGAGCCCGGCCGTCTGGAGGAGAACCCGGTGCGGCTTGACCCCCCATATACTCTGGCCGAAGCGGCGGACCGGGCCGGTCGGATCATCCGGGAACGGCTGGCCTTGCTGGGCAGTCCGGACCTGGCCTTCGACCTTGAAGTCCACGGTGACCCGGAGACGCGGATATCCGCCATCTCCCCCGTCGAAGCCCCCGAAGCCGGAGCGCTGACCTTCGCCGTTAAACCCGCTTTTCTGAGCCAGGCTGAAAATGGTCCGGCGGCGGCCGTGGTGGTCCCGCCCGGCCTGACGGTCCGGTCCAAACCGTACATCGTGGCGCCCGAACCCCGGCTGGTCTTCACCGTGATGTTGGAATGGACCCAAGCCTCGGACCGGGGCCCGGCGGCGGCATTCCCGGCCAACGTCCGGTTCAAGGACCCATCCCGAACCCACCTGGGCCGGGATGTGGTGATCGGTGATTTCACCTACATCGGAGCCGACACGCGGATCGGCGACGGCTGCCGGATTTACCCCCACGTATTCATCGACGATGACGTGGAGCTGGGCGAGGGCGCCATCCTGTATCCCCATGTCGCGGTGTTCCGGAAATCCCGGTTGGGCCGCCGGGTGAGGATCCACTCGGGTTCGGTGATCGGGGATGATGGCTTCGGGTACAATCAGATCCCGGATACGGCTCGGGGACGGCTGTACCATGTGAAGAACGAACATGTGGGCGGCGTGTGGATCGGGGACGACGTGGAGATTGGGACGCTGGTCTGTGTGGATCGCGGTTTGGTGGGGGACACGGTGATCGGGTCGGGGACCAAGGTGGACAATCTGGTCCAGATCGCGCACAACTGCCAGGTGGGACGAGACGCGGTGATCGTGGCCCAGGTGGGCATGGCCGGTCACACGCGTTTGGGCGATCGTGTGTTCGCTCTAGGCCAGGCGGGATTCACCACCGGAGCCGCGGTGGGGGACGATGCCATCATTGGCGGTCAGGCCGGCGTATCGGGCGAAATCCCGGCCGGCCGGGCCGTTTGGTCCGGCACGCCGGCTCAGAAAGCCGATGACGATTTCCGGCAGTTGGCCCTGATCCGGAGGGAGCTTCCCCGAGTTCGGGAATTCTTCCGGTTGCTGGGCCGGGCGGATTCCTTCCAATCGCTGCAACAAATGTTCAAGGCGGTCAGGAACCGGGGCAAGGAGGACAAGGCGTGACCCAAGGGTTGGATCTTGACATTCGGGAAATCATGCGGCGGCTGCCGCACCGGTACCCGTTTCTGCTGGTGGACCGGGTAACGGCGTACGAACCGGGTAAATTCCTTCATGCCTATAAGAACGTGACCTACAACGAAGAGTTTTTCCAAGGACATTTTCCGGGACGGCCGGTGATGCCGGGAGTGCTCATCGTCGAGGCCATGGGGCAGGCCGGCGGGATTCTGGCGTACCTGTCCGCGGGTCCGGAACGGGATGGGTCCGTCATCTATTTCATGTCCATGGACAAGGTGAAGTTCCGGAAACCGGTGATTCCCGGAGACCGGCTGGATTTCAAGGTGGAACTGCTCCGGGCCGGCAGCAAATATTGGAAACTCCACGGTGAAGCCTATGTCGGCGACGTCCGGGTGGTCGAAGGCGAACTGACCGCGGCCCTTGAAGTGGAACGCGCCTGAGCCCCCCTGGCCGTCGGCCGGTTTCATGAACGAACGAACCACGCCGGGCTCGGCCTAAGGGCCCGGCGTTCCCATAAGGAATCGGTTTTTATGAGCATCCATCCCACCGCCGTTGTGGACCCCTCGGCTGAACTGGCTCCCGGGGTCGAAGTCGGCCCGTACGCGGTGATCGGACCCCGGGTGACCATCGGGTCCGGCTCCATTGTCATGACCCACGCCCTGATCGAACGGGACGTAACCATCGGCTCGGATTGCCGCATTTATCCCATGGCCGCCATAGGGTGCGATCCCCAGGACCTCAAGTACAAGGGCGAGCGAACTCAGGTGATCATTGGCGACCGGGTCATTCTTCGCGAATTCGTCACCATCCACCGGGGCACCCCCCACGGCCACGGTAAAACCGTGGTGGACGACGACGCGATGCTGATGAATTACGTTCACGTGGCCCACGACTGCCACGTGGGCAAACGGGTAAACATCGCCAACAACCTGGCCATGGGCGGCCATGGCGTGATCGAAGATGACGCCTCGTTGGGCGGCATGGTGGGCATGCACCAATTCGTCCGGATCGGCCGGCATTCGTTCGTCGGCGGTTATTCCCGCGTCAGCAAGGACGTACCGCCCTATATGCTGGGCGAAGGTTCGGTGGTTTTCAAACTTTACGGGCCCAATGTCATTGGACTCAAACGCAAAGGGTTTTCCGAAGAAATTATTCGCGCCCTCAAGGAGGCCTTCCGGATCGTCTTCCGGAATCACCGGCCCTTGGCCGAGGTTCTCGATGAAACCCGGGCGGCCCTGCCCGGACTACCGGAAATCGAAACCCTTTTGGAGTTCATGGCCAATTCCCCCAGAGGAGTATACCGATAGCCACGCAAGTTTTCGGGTTGGTGGCCGGCGGCCGCCAGTACCCCCTGATCCTGGCCCGGGCCGCCCGGAACCATGGGTTCCGCGTCGCGGCCGTGGCCTTATCCGGCGAAACCGACCCCGCACTGGCCGGCCTGGTGGACGAGATTCTTTGGGTCAAGATCGGCCAGCTTCAAAAGAGCATCGATTTTCTGAAGGAACGGGGGGTCGCCCAGGCGGTCATGGCCGGCGGGGTGACCAAGGAAAACCTGTTCGTCAATTTCGATCCCGACCCCCGGGCTCTGGCCGCGGCCGCTACCATGACCAGCCTCAACGACGACAGCCTCTTGCGGGCCATGGCCGGCGAGTTCGAAAAGGACGGGATCCGGATTGAACCCACCACGCTTTTCGCCCCCGAACTCCTGGCCGCCGAAGGGGTGTTGACCCGCACCGCGCCCACCTCTGCCCAGGAAGCTGATATCGCCTTGGGCTGGACCATCGCCAAGGCCATTGGCCGGCTGGACGTGGGCCAGTGCGTGGTGGTCCGGGACAAGGTGGTTCTGGCCGTTGAGGCCATTGAAGGTTCGGACGAAACCATCCGCCGGGGCGGCCGGCTGGGCCATGGGAACGTGGTCGTGGTCAAGGTGGTCAAACCCGGCCAGGACTTAAGGTTCGACCTGCCTTCCGTGGGCTTGGGTACGGTGGCGGTGATGAAGGAAGCCGGCGCGGCGGTGCTGTGCATTGAAGCCGGCGCCACCCTGATGTTCGACCGGGACGAAATGCTGGCCGAAGCCGACCACGCCGGGCTGGTGATCGTGGCCCGGAAGGGAGAAGCCTGATGCTTTTGGCCGGAGTGGTGGGTGTGGGGCACCTGGGCAAGTTCCACGCCGAAAAATACCATGCCATCGAAGACGTTCATCTTTTGGGCGTGGCGGATATTTCCAGGAAAAGGGCCGAAGCCCTGGCCGGCCGTCTGGGCGTGGAAGCCATGACCGATTATCGGGATTTGATCGGCCGAGTGGATCTGGTCAGCGTCGTCGTCCCCACCCAGGAACACTTCGCCGTGGCCAAGGCCTTTCTGGAAGCCGGGATTCACGTGTTGCTGGAAAAGCCCGTGACCCGGACCCTGGAAGAAGCCGACGCCCTGATCGAACTGGCCCGGAAAAAAAACCTGGTTCTCCAGGTGGGCCATTTGGAACGGTTCAATCCGGCCTTCAAGGCGTCCGGTCCTCACACTCAGCCGCCCCTCTTCATCGAAGCCAACCGGATCAGCCCCTTTCCGGAACGGGGCACGGACGTGGATGTGGTGCTCGACCTGATGATCCACGATATCGACCTGGTGCTTCATCTGGTGGGCCAGCGTCCCCGGTGGATTCACGCGGTGGGCGTACCGGTGGTCACCTCCAAGGTGGATATCGCCAATGTCCGGATGGAATTCGAGAGCGGATGCGTGGCCAACCTGACCGCCAGCCGCATTTCCACCAAAACCGAACGAAGGGTCCGGTTGTTCCAGCGGGACGCGTACTGGAGCATCGATTTCGGCCAGCGCCAGGTGATGGTCGCCCGGCGGGTGATGAAAGCCGGGGAAGGCCTTCCCCGCATCGAAACCCAGCAGCTCGACGTGCCTCTTTTCGACGCACTGGAACACGAAATCCGGTCCTTCATCGGCGCGGTCCGGGACAACAGCCCCGCCGTGGTGGACGGCCAGGCCGGGCGGGAAGCCCTGGCCGTGGCCTTGGACATCATGGCCGATATCAAGGCCCGCCTGGGCGACTGGACGTTCGACCTGGCTTGAAAAAATCCTTTGATTCCAGGAGCGGCGTCCTACTTCTCCCCGTAAATGCCAACGGTTGGATCCGGGCGAAGAGCGCCGGACTTTCGATGCCCGCGTCGCTTGGGAAAGGGTCTGGTTATTATTGATTTGGCGTTAAAGAGGAGGGCGAGGCATGCCTTGCCCATCCAATCTCGATGCCTTCCAACATTTTTAACGTCAAAACGGTATGAACGGTTAAAACACAACGGACTATGATTTCCTTTGTTGGCCATACAGGCATGAGCCGCCCCTCACCCCGCCCTCTCCTGGGGGTCAGGGCTTTGCCCTGTCCCCAATTGGCATCCGGGGCCATGGCCCCGGCGCCCAGGGGAGAGGGGAAAGAGAACGCGGCCCGATGTCGGACCGATTTCAATGAATGGGATCGACCGGATGAAGGGGGTCAAGTTTTTTTTTCCCCTCGCCCCCTTGGGGGAGAGGGCGGGGTGAGGGGGTTCAGGCGCGAGGACCACTCATCCTGCCCGACCTGTAAAGTCCTGAACCTCGTTGGTCTCGATCCGAAAGTGATTCGGGTTGGTTCCCCTAAAAACAAGGAGGTCCAGCCATGCCCCGGGTCATGATCGTGGCGGGGGAGGCTTCGGGCGACCTCCACGGCGCCCATTTGGTCCGGGCGGCCCAAGGGCTGGCGCCGGACCTTGAATTTTACGGGATGGGCGGCCCCAGGCTCCAGGCGGCCGGAGCCGATCTGTTGTTCGATCTGGAACATATGTCCATGATGGGCGTGGTGGAGATATTTTCCCGCCTGGGCCATGCCCTCCGGACCCTCAGTACCCTGAGCGAACGTCTTCGCCGGGACCGGCCGGCCGGTCTGGTCCTCATCGATTATCCGGACTTCAATTTCCGGCTGGCCCGGGTGGCCAAGGCCGCCGGAATCCCCGTGTTCTATTACATCTGCCCCCAGATCTGGGCCTGGCGGAAGGGCCGGATCCGGTTGATGGCCAAATATGTGGACCGCCGGGTTGTGGCCTTTCCCTTTGAAGTGGGGTACTACCAGCAGCATGGGCTGACGGCCGATTTCGTGGGCCATCCGCTTTTGGATATGATGGCCCCTCCCCGGCCCCGGCCTCAGGTGAAAGCCGAACTGGGGTTCGATCCCGACCAACGGCTGTTGTTGCTGATGCCCGGCAGCCGGCGTCCCCTGGTCCGTCAGTTGTTGCCGCTGATGCTCGACGCGGCCGCCCGGGTCCGGGAAAAACACCCGGATCTGGCCGTGGCCGTGGCCCGGGCCGATACGTTGTCCGATGAATTCCTGGCCTCGTTCCTGGCGGACGGTCCGGCGGACATCCGGGTCGTGGCCGGCCAAAGCCACCTGCTTCAAAACGCGGCGGACCTGGTGCTTGTGGCTTCGGGCACATCCACCCTGGAAACCGCGCTGATGCAAACGCCCATGGTGGTGGTCTACCGGCTCCACTGGTTCAGCTATCTTTTGGGCCGGCTGTTGATCGAAACCGATCACATCGCCGCCGCCAACCTGGTGGCCGCGGAACGGGTGGCGCCTGAACTGGTTCAGGATGAATGCCGGCCGGACCGCATGGCGGAAGAACTGCTTAAAATTCTGGATGACCCCCGGGCCTTGATGGTCATGAACATGGGCCTGGCCCGGATTCGTCGCCGGCTGGGCGAACCTGGCGCGGCCCAACGGGCGGCTCGTTTGTTACTGGAAACCATCGGCCGGGAAATTCCGGCCGATTGATCGGCGGTAGGGGTATGCGTTCCTTTTGGCGGTTGATGGAGCTGGTCAAGCCCCATTGGTGGCGGCTTCTTTTGGCCTCGGTCTTCATGGGGCTGGTGGCGGCCTGCACTTCGGCGGTGGCGTACCTGATCAAACCCTTGCTGGACGAAGTGTTCATCCACCGGGATCTGGCCATGCTCAAACTGATTCCCGGCGGAGTCCTGGCCATTTACGTGTTCAAGGGCGTGTTCTTTTTCGGCCAGCAGTACCTGATGACCTTCGTGGGCATGACCATTATCCACGAACTTCGGGTGAATTTGTACGCCCACATGCAATACCTGTCCCTGTCCTTTTTCCACAAACACCCCTCGGGGACCCTGTTATCCCGGATCATCAACGATGTCAACCAGGTCCAAGCGGCGGTAACCACCGTGGTCACCGGCACAATCCTGGATTTCTTCACCGCCGTGGGGCTCTTGTTCGTGGTTTTTTACCGGGATTGGAAGCTGGCCCTCATCGGGTCGTTCGTCCTCCCGTTCACCGTGGGTCCCTTGTACTATTTCGGCCGGCGCCTAAGGAAGCTGGCCACCTCGGGCCAGGAAATCATGGCCGATATGACCAATGTGTGCACCGAAACCTTCCAGGGCGAACGGATCGTCAAGGCCTTCAACCAGGAGGGATTCGAAACCGAACGGTTCGCCAAGGAAAGCCGGAACGTGGTCCAGAATCTGTTGCGGTCGGTCACCCTCCGGTCCATCTCGTCCACGCTGATGGAAGCCTTGGGCGGAGTGTGCGTGGCCGGGATCATTGGGTACGGCGGGTACGAAGTCATCATGGGCCGGTCCACGCCCGGGTCCTTCATTTCCTTCATGACCGCGCTTTTGCTTCTTTACGAACCCATCAAGCGGATGACCCGGATGAACACCTCGATTCAGCAGGGCGTGGCCGCCGCTGACCGGGTGTTCGACATTCTGGACCTGAAACCCGAAGTGACCGACAAACCGGACGCGATCGAACTCCCCCTGGTGTCCCGCGAGATCGAATTCGATCACGTGACGTTTGGGTACAAGGACGAAGAGGTGCTCCACGATGTCAACCTCCGGGTCCGGGTGGGCGAGGTTTTAGCCATTGTGGGTACGTCGGGGGGCGGTAAAACCACTCTGGTCAACCTGATCCCCCGGTTTTACGATGTTTGGACCGGCGCGGTCCGCATCGACGGCCACGACCTGCGGGATGTAACCCAGAAAAGCCTCAGGAACCAGATCGCCGTGGTGAGCCAGCGGGTAACGCTGTTCAACGATACGGTCCGGAACAACATCCTGTACGGCCGGCCGGATGCTTCCGAGGACGACGTGGCGGCGGCGGCCAAAGCCAGTTTCGCCCACGATTTCATCACCAAAATGCCGCAAGGGTACGATACGGTGATCGGGGAGCGGGGAGTACTGCTCTCCGGCGGCGAACGGCAGCGGCTGGCCATGGCTCGAGCCCTCATCAAGAACGCCCCCATCCTGATTCTGGACGAAGCCACCAGTTCCCTGGATACCGAATCCGAGCTGGCCGTTCAGCGGGCCCTGGAAAACCTGATGCGGGGCCGGACCACCTTCGTTATCGCCCATCGGCTGTCCACGGTCCGGAACGCGGACCGGATCATCGCCATTGTCCAAGGCCGGATCGTGGAAGAGGGCAACCACGACCAACTTATGGCCCGGAACGGCGAATACCGCCGATTGTACGAAATGCAGTTCCAGGTGGATGAAGGCCTGGCCTCGGTCGAAGGGGTGAAAGCTCCAGCGGGGGCCAAGGCGTGACGTTGGGCCAAGTCCGTTTATGGAGCCTGGCGGCCGCCCTGTTGACCGTGGGGGTGGTCCTGGCCGGTCTTTGGGATTCGGCCCTGTTCGGCCTATTGCGGTCCGAAACGCCCATCGGAAGGGCCTGGGCCCTGGCCGGATACTGGCTGGGGCAGGGCGGAATTCTGGCCCCGGCCCTGTTGGGTCTGTACCTGATCGGCCGGTGGACCCGCCGGACGGCCCTGAAGGGGGCCGGGATTCAAGGGCTGGCGGTTTTGGCTCTTTCGGGCGCGGGCGTCCAGATCGTCAAGCATCTGGTGGGTCGGCCCCGGCCCCGGCTGACGGCCGAAGGCGTGGTTCATTGGGGACCCGCCCTGGCGAGCGGCCTGGATTCCTTTCCCAGCGGCCACATGACCACCACCGTGGCCGTGGCCGTGGTCCTCGGCCGTTTTCTGCCTGAAACGCCCCTCGGTCATTTGTTCCGGAGTTTGTTGGCGGCTTGGGCCATGGTGGTGGGCACGGCCCGTGTGGTCGGCGGGTCCCATTTCCCTTCGGACGTGTTGGGCGGAGCGCTTTTGGGCCTGCTGTTGGCCGTTTGGGTAACGAATTGGTTCGATAACCGGGCCGGCGGCGGAACGAATAACGGAGAATCAGGATCATAAGGGACACCCGGATGAACGTTCGAACGAAATGGCTGCTGGTCTTCATTCTGGCACTGGCTCAGGTTTTGGCCGGCCTGGGCGCCCTGCCTTTCATTGACCGTGACGAAGGCGAATACGCCACCGTGGCCATGGAGATGATCCGGCGGGCGGACTGGGTGATCCCCCACGTGAACAACCGGGCGTACTATGAAAAACCGGCCCTGTTTTTCTGGACCATGGCCGCTTCGTTCAAGGTTTTCGGCTATTCGGAATGGGCCGCCCGGCTGCCTTCCGCCTTGGCCGGGCTGGCCTTGACCGGTTTGATGGGCTGGTTCGCCCGCCGGCGGGAGGGGGACGATTTTGGCCTGTTGGCCGCCGGCTTCACCGCCACGTCGTTCCTGGTGGTGGGGCTGTCCCGCGTGGCGCTCCTGGATGTGTGGCTCACCCTGTTCACTACCGCCACCTTGTTGTTTTTTTATGAAGGGTACGTGGCGGTGGATGAAAAAGCCGTTGGCCGCTGGTTCCGGGCGTCGTGGGTGATGATGGGCCTGGGGTTTCTGACCAAGGGGCCGGTGGGAGCCATCGTGCCCTTGGGATCGGTCTTTTTCCTGACCCTCGTCAACCGGGACATACTCCAGTCCATCCGGCGGTGCCGGCCTTTTTCGGGTCTCTTCCTTTTTCTTCTCGTGGCCGGTCCTTGGTACCTTTTGGCTTTTCTTCGCGAGGGCCGAAATTTTTGGGAGGGGTTTTTCATCGCCCAAAACGTGGGCCGCTTCACGGACGTGGTGCTGGGCCATGGGGCGCCCCTCTGGTTCTACCTGCCGGTGCTGTTGGTGATGGTCTGGCCCTGGTTTCCCTTTGCCCTGCCCGCTTCGGTCCTGGCTTTTCGGGAGGTCCGAAAACGAAGGAAAGCCGGGGAAAAAGGCGGTCTGGACCTTTTTCTGCTGGCTTTTTTGGGGTTCAGCTTCGTGGTGTTTTCCCTGGCCGCCACCAAACAGCCCAACTATGTGCTGCCCGTGGTCCCGGCCGGGATTCTTCTGGCCGCCCGGTGGTGGCGGGCCTACCTTATGACGGGTTCGGAAGGGCGGCAATCCGCGGCTTCGGAAATTTCTTCGGCGAAGACCGAGCCGATGGATCCGGAATCGGTTTCGGATCGGTTCCCCCGGTGGACCTTCGGCCTGACCGCCCTGGTGGGCCTTGTTCTGGGCGGAGCCCTGGTGGCCGTACCCTTCATTCTGCCCCAGGCCTTGGCCCGGGCCAAGGCGGAAATGAACACCAATTCCTACGAATACGCGTACCAGGACCATGCGCCGGATGTGGTTCCCGGCACGCCGCTCTTAGGCCTGGGGCTGGCGGCGGGCGGCTTGGCGGCCTTTTTTCTGGCCCGAAAAAAGACGCGAAACGCCGCGTTGGGCGCTTTGGTCTCGGCGGCCGTTCTCTTTTCCGGCGGCCTTTTCCATGTGGCCGCGCCGCCTTTCATGAACTACCTTCAAACCCCAGCCCGGGACATGGCGTACGAAGTCCGATCCGCCATGGGCCCGGATGACCGCCTGGCCACGTACGGCCTGTACAAACCCACCCTCTGGTTCTACACTCAGCGGTTCATCGACCGGATCAAGACCGACGAACCGGAAAAACTGGCTCAGTACCTGGCCGGCCCGGGCCCCCGGTACCTGATGACCCGGACCATCCTCCTCGATGAGCTCAAGGCCCAACCCGGCTTCCGGCTCTTGGGCGTCCGGGGCGGATACGCCTGGGGCGTGGCTGGAACCGATGGCTTGAATCCGAAGACCGTTCCGGCGCCCGAAAGCGGCCCGGCCCCGGCCCGGCCCCCCGCTTCCACTCCGGCCCCCCAACCGGCTCCCGGAGGCGGCGGATGATCCGGATTCTACCGGCCTATATCTTCAAGGAACTGGCGCCCTCGTTCTTTTTGAACCTGCTGGTCTTCAGCTTCATTCTGCTGATGGCCAAGGTGCTGGAACTGACCGAACTGGTGCTGGTCCGGGGAGTGGCGGCAGGCGAAATTTTTTCGTTGTTGGCCCTTTCGTTACCGTTCTTTTTTTCCATGACCATCCCCATGAGCACCCTGTTGGCCGTGCTTCTGGCTTTTTTGCGCATGAGCGGGGACGGCGAGGTCACGGTTTTGAAGGCCGCCGGAGTCAGCCTGTACCAATTGCTGCCGCCCGTGGCCGTTTTCTGCGCCGGAACCATGGCCCTGACCGGGTATCTTACCCTTTCCCTGGTCCCCGCGGCCAACTGGATATTCGAACAAAAGGTGGTGGACCTGGCCAAAGTTCGGGCCGACGTGAGCCTGAAGGAGCGGGTGTTCAACGTCGGGTACAAAAACATGACCATTCTGGTCAACCATATGAGCCTCACGTCGGACCTGATGGAAGACATCTTCATCCAGGACGAACGCGAAACGGACGTCACTTCGGTCATCGTGGCCGCCCGAGGCCGGATCGCCACCGATCCCAGCCAGGGCATCCTGATTATCCAGCTCTACAACGGAGTGATCGACCGGGTGTATCATGATATGAAGAAGACCGATTCCACCCGGTTCGATCAGTACGAACTGCGTATGAGCATGGAAGGGACCGACGGGGCGCCATCGGGACCCTTGGAAAAAAACCAGGCCACCCTGCCCACTCCGGACCTGTTTGAAGCGGCCGCGCGTTTGAAAACCCAGAACCACCCCCACTGGGCGGTATACGAAATGGACCTTCACAAGCGGTTCGCCCTGCCCTTGGCCTGCCTGGTGCTGGGGCTCATCGCCGTTCCCCTGGGCGTCCAGGTGAACCTCAAGGGCCGCAACTGGGGCATCGTGATGGGACTGGCGGTGTTTTTGGCCTACTATGTCCTGTTGACCGCCGCCTGGAGTTTCGGGGATTCCCGGCTGTACCCGCCGGGTCTGGGCATGTGGATGCCCAATGTGGTGATCGGTTCCCTGGCGCTGTACATGATCCGCCAAACCAACCGCGAACGGCCCATCTGGTTGATCGACCTGTTCAACCGATGGAGCGGTTGGTGGCAGGAACGAAAGGCCAAAGGCGAGGCGGCTTCGTGAGGATCATCAGCCGATATTTGCTGTTCGAATTCTTAAGGGTGCTGATCCTGGCCACCGTCTTTTTTCTGGCCGTTTTTTTCGTGGTCGATTTTATCGAGAAAATCGACAACTTCCTGGAAGCCGGCGTGGCCGTTCCCCGGGTGCTGTACTATTACCTGATGCTCATTCCCTCCCTGCTGTTCTATATGGCCCCGGTGGCGGTGCTGGTGTCCCTGCTGATCTCCCTGGGGCTTCTGGCCCGACGCAGCGAAATCGTGGTCATGAAGGCCAGCGGCATCAGCCTGACCCGGCTGTCGTTACCGTTCCTGCTCGTAACCCTGCTGATCAGCCTGTTGCTGTTCATTCTCTCCGATACCGTGATTCCCCGCACCGCCGCCGTGGTCAACCAGATCTGGGAGGTGGAAGTGGAAAAACACGGCGGCGAGGAAGGCCGGATCCACCGTTCGTTCTGGCTCCGCGAATCCGGCGCCTTTTACCACATTCAATACCATAAGGAAGGCGATCCTTTCGCCCTGGGCGTGAAGGTCTATTTCATCAACGACCGGTTCAAGTTGGCCCGGCGGGTGGAAGCCGAACGAGTGGAGCAGCGGGACGGGGCCTGGGTCTTCCTGAAGGGGTTGATCAAGGAAACCAACGCTCAAGGGGAAATCCAGATCCGTCCTTTTGAAGAGGATGTTTTCCCCTTTCCGAGTTTGGACCGGGAATTCGTTCAAACCCCTAAGGCGGTGGACGAACTGAGCGCGGCACAGCTCGATGACCGCATCGACCGCATGGCGGCCGAAGGCCACGACCCCATCCGATACATCGTGGACCTCCACTTCAAATACTCATTCCCCTTCATCTGCGCCATCATGGCCGTGATCGGCCTGCCCATCGCCTTCTGGAAGGAAAAAGGGGGCGGGGTGGCGTTGGGGATCGGCGTGGGGATCGGATTGTCGTTCATCTACCTGGTGTTTTTGGGCCTGGCCCGGTCCCTGGGGTATTCGGGCGCCCTGCCTCCCGTGGCCGCCGCCTGGTTGGCCAACCTGGTCTTCTCCGTTCTGGGGCTCTATCTTTTCACCCATGTTCGGCAGTAGAACCTGACATAAAAAAGCTCTTTGGCCCCGGATGCTTCGGTAGCGGCCCGGGGCCGATTTATATTTTTTGGCGCGGGTTCAAGCGCTTGGCGCTGAGGCGCCCGAGCTCAACCCCCGCCCGTTTGGGTGGACGGCCCCCCCCGGCGCTTGACGAGGACATGGGCTTCTGGTACCAATGCGGCCACGCCGGATTATCCTTTGAAGGTAGGGCGGCGAGGGGAGGCGACAGGTGCTGGACACGCTGGCCGATTGGGACCGGTGGTTGTTCCTGGCAGTCAACCAGGGGCTAAAAGATGGGTTTCTGGACCGGGCCATGCCGCCGGTGTCCGACGCCCGATGGCTGATCGTCCCCGGAGTTTTCGCTCTGGTTTGGGCGGTCTGGAAAGGGACTCGCCGGGCCCGGTGGGCTCTGGTGGTGCTGGTGGTGGTTTTCGCCGCCGGGGACGCATTGTCCGCCCATGTGCTCAAGCCCCTGTTCGGACGGCCCCGGCCGTACGCGGTTTTAACCGGCATTCCGGTGTATAAGAACGGCTGGACTTTTTCCGACCGGTTGGAAAAGGAACCCACGTTGTCGTTCCCGTCCAACCACGCGGTCAATATGGCCGGCGCGGCGGTCATTCTGTCCTTTTTTTTCCGGCGGGGCTGGATTCTCTGGATCGCGGCGGCCCTGGCGGTCTGCTTTTCCCGGGTGTACCTGGGGCTTCACTGGCCGGCCGACGTGGCGGCCGGAATCTTTTTCGGGGCGGGCCTGGCCGGTTTGATTCTGGCCGGGCTGGGGCGGCTGTCCCGGGCCGCGCCCCGATATTTTTCATGGTTTGGACCTGAGGAGGGCCGGTCGTGACCGATCTGTCCATTGTCGTTCCCGTGTACAACGAAGCCGTAAACCTCGAAGAACTGGTCCGGCGGACTCTGACTTCGGCCCAAAGCCTCGATCGGCCCTTCGAACTGATCCTGGTGGATGACGGCAGCCAGGACAACAGTTGGGCCGTGATGGAACGCCTGCAAGAGGCCCATCCCGGCGTGATCCGGCTGGTGGGGTTCAACCGGAACTACGGCCAGCACATGGCGGTTCTGGCCGGATTCGAACGCGTCCGGGGCCGCATCGTGGTCACTCTGGACGCCGACCTTCAGAACCCGCCGGAAGAAATCCCCAATCTGGTCCAAAAGATCGAAGAAGGATACGACGTGGTGGCCGGCTGGCGGGAAGACCGGAAGGATATCTTTTTGCGCACTTGGCCGTCGTGGCTGGTCAACCGGGTGGCCTCGGTGGTGGTGGGCGTGGCCCAGAACGATTACGGGTGCATGCTCCGAGCCTACACCCGCGACATCGTGGACCAGATCAACCAGTGCGGCGAAGCATCCACTTATATCCCGGCTCTGGCCAACACCTTCGCCCGGCGGACGGCGGAAATCCGGGTGCGGCACGCCGGCCGTCAGGGGGGGCGGTCCAAATACAACCTGTTCCGGCTGTTCCGGCTCAATTTCGACCTGGTGACCGGTTATTCGCTTCTGCCGCTCCAACTGGTCAGCTTTTTGGGCATCCTCATCGCCTTGGCCGGAGTGGGCTTCGGCCTGTTCCTTTTTGTCCGGCGACTCATCGTGGGCCCGGAAGTGGAAGGAGTGTTCACCCTCTTTTCCATCCTGTTCGTGTTCATCGGCCTTCAAATTCTGGTGCTGGGGCTTTTGGGGGAATACATCGGCCGGATTTATCATGAAGTCCGGCGGCGGCCCCGATACTTCATCCGTCGGGTGAAGGAATGAGTTCATCCCCATCGGTGGTGGTTCTGGCGTACCAGGCCATGGGCCATGCCTGCCTTAACGCCTTGATCCAAGCCGGAGCCGACATCCGGCTGGTGCTGACGCATGAAGACGACCCCGACGAAACCATCTGGTTCCCATCCGTCGCGGAATTGGCGTTGGCGCACCAAATTCCGGCGGCCGCGCCGGCCGATCCCAACCGGCCCGACGTTCTAAAACAAGTGGCCGGAGCGGCTCCGGACTTTATTTTTTCGTTTTATTACCGGCATCTTCTGGCCCATAACTTTTTGGCGTTGGCTCGGCGGGGGGCGTATAATCTCCACGGTTCCCTGCTTCCCCGGTACCGTGGCCGAGTGCCGGTGAACTGGGCGATCATCCATGGGGAGACCGAAACCGGAGTCACCCTTCACCGGATGGTAACCCGGGCCGACGCCGGGGCCATCGTGAGCCAGGTCCGGGTCCCCATCGCCGAAACTGATACCGCCCGGGACGTATACGACCGGATGATTCCGGCCGCCGCCCGGCTGGTGGCCGGCGCCTGGCCCCTTTTGGCCGACGGCCGAGCGGTGGAAACGCCCCAGGATGAATCCCGGGCCACCAGGTTCGGCCGTCGAAGGCCCGAGGACGGCCGGATCGATTGGCGGCTTCCGGCCAAACGGATTCACGATCTGGTCCGGGCGGTCACCCATCCGTACCCTGGGGCGTTCTGCTTTTTTCAGGGCCGGCGGCTATTCGTCTGGTCCAGCGGGTACGAAAACCAACCACCAGCGGGCGATCCGGGCGCGGTTTTGGAACCCGGCCCCGAAGGCGGCCTTCGGATCGCGACGGGCCAAGGCGAGCTGGTGGTCCGGGCCGCCCAGTGGGAGGGCGGCGGCGAATTTTGTGGGAACGATCTGGGCCGCATAAATCTTTCGGCGGGTGATCGGTTAACTTAAGGGCAAAGGAGTCCCTTCGTGAAAGTCTTGATCCTGGGCGTCAATGGTTTCATCGGCAACGCGCTGGTCCGGCGGATTCTGGAAGCCACTTCGTGGGAAGTTTTCGGCATGGACCTGTCGTGCTCGAAACTGGAACATTCGCTGGATAACCCCCGGTTCCGGTACGTGGAAGGCGATATTTCCATCAACAAGGAATGGATCGAATACCACGTGAAAAAAGCGGACGTGGTACTGCCTCTGGTGGCCATCGCCACGCCCATGGCGTACGTGAAGGACCCCTTGGGCGTGTTCACCCTGGATTTCGAAGAGAACCTCAGGGTGATCCGGCAGTGCGTCAAATACCGGAAACGAGTGATCTTTCCTTCCACCAGCGAAGTGTACGGCATGTGCCCGGACGAGGAATTCCGGGAAGACGACAGCAACTACGTCCTGGGTCCCATCCATAAGCAGCGGTGGATTTATTCCTGTTCCAAGCAGCTTTTGGACCGGGTGATCTGGGCCTACGGCAGCCGGGGGGAACTCCGGTTTTCCCTCATCCGGCCCTTCAACTGGATCGGCCCGAAATTGGACGACGTGGACGCGGCCAAGGAAGGCAGCAGCCGGGTGGTGAC
>JAGVGV010000705.1 GCA_020056895.1 Deltaproteobacteria bacterium | reverse complement strand
CTGTGCATCACCGTGTCCGGCCCCTTGCGGGACGAAGACGACACGATCGTAGGCATCCTGGGCCTGGACCTGAAGTTCGAGGACCTGGCTCGCATGGAATCCGAAGAGGACGTGGCGGAAGAATAGCCGGCGGCGCCGGCGGGCGACACGGGGGGCGGAGTGGAGGGGCTTCGACCGGATGAGTCCCTCCCCCGCCGCTCCCTTCGGACGCGCCCCCGCGATTACCAAGGACTTCGGGCACGATAAACCCAGGAAAAGGTCGGCATCGGGTGAGGTTTCCCGGCTCCCCTTGCCGCCCCATGCCTTCACTCCGCTTTCCCCTCCGGAAGCCGTCCCTCGGGATGGATTCCATATAACCTATTATTATTCATTTACATATCAATTTCGTGCCCCATCCGTCCCACCCCCCTAAGGTTGAAATGGGCCGGGTTGGGGATTATACTTAAGTCACCAAGAACGTATTTCGGCGGTTTTCTCACGGGCCACCGGTTCGGAAAGGGGCATCATGGCCATCATCAGTCAGCGCGGCATCGATCTGGGGCGGGAAACCCCCTCTTCCGGCCTGGACGGGATTCAATTCAACTTGAAGCCTATGGAACTAAAGGAATACCTGGACCAGTACATCATCCGCCAGGACAAAGCCAAGGCCGTTATCGCCACCAAGGTGGCCACTCATTTTAACCGGATCCAGTTCAATCGCGGTCTGCCCGAAGACGACGGCGGCCGGAGCGTGGGCCAGATCAAAAACAACATCCTGATGATCGGGTCCACCGGCGTGGGCAAGACGTACATGATCAAACTGGTGGCCAAAAAATTGGGCGTGCCCATGGTCAAGGCCGACGCCACCAAGTTTTCCGAAACCGGATACGTGGGCGGCGACGTGGAAGACCTGGTCCGCCAGCTATATTACGAAGCGGGGGAAGACAAGGAACTGGCGGAACACGGTATTATTTATCTGGACGAAGTGGACAAGATCGCGGCCACGCCCAACCTGATCGGGCCGGATGTATCCCGGGCCGGAGTCCAGCGGGCGCTGCTCAAACCCATGGAAGAAACCGAAGTGGACCTCAAGGCGGCCCACGATCCCATCAGCCAGCTTCAGGCCATTGAACGGTACCGCCGCACCGGCAAGGTGGAACGGAAAACCATCAACACCCGGAACATTCTGTTCATCATGAGCGGGGCTTTTCCGGACCTGCCCGGGATCGTCAAAAAACGGTTGAACGCCCAGGGAATGGGGTTTACGGCGGAAATTTCGTCCAAGGACAACAGCGCCCGGTTCCTCCATCACGTTACGGCCGACGACCTGATCGAATTCGGGTTCGAAAGTGAATTCGTGGGCCGGCTGCCCGTGGTGGCCGTATTGGACCCCTTATCCGAGTCGGACCTGTACCAGATTCTCAAAAACCCCAACAACCCCATCATCACCAGCAAGAAAAAGGATTTCCGGTCGTATGGCATCGATCTGAAGATCGATGATGAGGCCCTGGCCGCTTTCGCCCATCGGGCGGCTCAGACCAAAACCGGCGCCCGGGGCCTGGTTTCGGCCATCGAGGAGGCATTGATCCCCTTCGAGGCCCGGCTTCCATCCACCGACATCCGCCGGTTGGCCGTAACGGCCCGAACCGTGGCCCACCCCGAAGAGGAACTGGCCCGGCTGTTGGCCGATCCCCACGCCCCCGACCTGGACCGGGACTACCTGAGGCTGACCGAGGAGGAGCGGCGGGTGGTAATGGCGGCCATTGAGCAGGGGAGCCAGGGGATGCTGTACCGGCACGGGTCCCTCCTGTCGCCCTCCCGAGCCGGGCTGTTGGCCGAATTCATCAGCGATCAGTTCCTGGACCTGGGGTCCGCCGCCGACCGGCTGGACCGGATGTATGAACAGATCGAAAGCTGCGGCCTGACCTTTTTCGAAAAGCACGGCCTGACCATAGAATTCACCGAAGACGCGGCCGACGAGATCGTCCGCCGGATGCTGGTCGCCGGTGAACCCGTGGAGCATGTTTGCGACCTCATTATCCGGGATTTCAAATACGGCCTGAGCCTTATCAAGGACAAAACCGGCCATTCCCGGTTCACCTTGACCCGCGAAGCCATAAAAGACCCCGAAGCCTTTCTCAACGATCTGTTGACTCAGTTGCTCCATCCGAACCAGTAGCGATCCGGCTTGGCACAACGGTAACGAGAGAAAAACGAAAACTTTCCGAAAAGCCCTACGGGCGGAGACCAAGGCGGGGCCAGAGCGCCGCCTGGATCACCCTCCCTCGGGCAATCTTTTCCTTTCGTTGGAATTCTTTTGAAACATGACATTTATCCGACTACCAAAACGAACCGAAAATCGAATGATTAATCAATTATTCAACACCTTTATCCAATAGTGACACGGGGGTGAATCCGCTAAAGGAGCAGGACCTGTTGAAGTGCGTTTGAAGCAGGGTTACGATGTTTTGGTGTTGGCGCCGGCCACGGCCGGGATTCCGTATGTTTCCATAATCGATACCAGAGAGAGAATCTTTTTATCCCGTTCAAGGCGATCCGTCTGAAGCTCCGCCGGCATGGGATATTCGCGGCCGAGCGATGCGTATTTTTCGACCCCCAATGGACGATAGGGCAAAAGCTGCACTTGCAAAACCCGACCTTGAGGCAATTTGGCGATAAAATCGGCCGTCGCCCGGATATTCTCTTCGTCATCGTTATGACCGGGAACCACGGGAATTCTTATGATGAGCGGCTTTCCCATCTTGGCGGTTTTGACGATGTTCGCGTGAATGCGTTTATTGCCCACGCCGGTAAATTCGCGGTGTTTTTCGGAGTTCATGTGTTTAAGATCGGTAATCACCATATCGGCGAAAGGATAAACCTCGTCGAGGATGTCCGAATCGCGGTGCAGCGCCGTCTCCAGGCAGGTATGAATGCCATGCCGCCGGCACTGCTTCAAGATGGCCGTCGCGAATTGCCATTGAACAAGCGCTTCACCGCCTGAAACCGTTACCCCGCCCCCGGATTTTGCGTAGAAATCCAAATCGGAAAGCACTTCTTTCATCACGTCATCGACCGAAAGCCGTTTGCCCCACACGGTTAAAGCATCCGCCGGGCAGGCATCCGCGCATTTAAGGCACATGGAGCAGATTTCGCGATCGATTCCGGCGATCCGGTCATCCACCTTCAAAAAGACGCCCCGGTCGCATACCGGACAGGCGGAAAGGCAATATCCGCATTTTTCAATCCCGATACAGCGCGATGGAAACACCCCGACTTCCGGAAATACGTTCATACTTTCAGGATTGCCGCACCAACGGCATCGCAACGGACAGCCTTTCAGGAAAACTTCCGTTCTGATTCCCGGGCCATCGTGAATGGTAAAGCGCTGTATATTGGTAACCAGGCCTTCCAACCGCATAACGGCGCATCCTCCTTAACAAGCATTCGTGAACGGGAGGCAATGAATATTCATCACCTTTAGGGCAGGCTCGAAGGGCAAGGGTGCACCGGCGTATCCATGGCGACGGCGCACCGCGATTGCCCCGACATGGCTCGATCAGTCGAATGAAAGCTCCGTCCGTCCGATGATATCGTATTGCAGGGGTTTGCTCAGTTCGACGAAATAAGCGCTGTAGCCTGCCACCCGAACCAGAAGATCCTTGTAGTGCTCGGGCCGCTCCAAGGCATCCAGCAAGGTTTCGCGGCTGAGGATGTTGAACTGGCTGTGCATCCCTTTGCGCTCGAAATAGACGTCCACCAAAGAGATCAGGTTGTCCCGGCCGGCATCACCGGCGACACAGGCCGGCGTGAATTTCCAGTTCAGCAGGGTGCCGTTGCCGGCGCGAACATGATCCAATTTGGAAACGGACTTGGCGATCGCGGTGGGTCCTTTCACGTCGTGCGAACCGGCCATGGTATGCACCGGACCGACGCAATCGGATACCGGCTCCAGCGCCTTTCGGCCGTCGACCGAAGCCCATTGGATCAGCCCTAAGGCCACGTTGGCGGAAACGGAATAGACGCCGGGGATGTAGGTGCCGCCGCGGGCATTGGGACGGTTCTCCACATACTTGCAATAAGTGTCCGACGCGTATTTCGCCAGCGTATCGGCATAATCGTCATCGTTGCCGTAATGGTGGACTTTGTTGCCGTTGACCAGGGCGTAGAGCGCCTCACAGCCGTTCCAGTTGTTCTCGCAGGCGTTCAGCAGGTCCCGGCCCAAAACTTTTTTCTCGTCGAACACCAGTTGTCGGATGGTTGCCAGCCCATCGGCGACCGTTCCCACGCCGACGGCCTGAGGGCCGGTAAAGTTGTAAACGGCTCCCCCCGCGGTGACGTCCGTTCCTTTTTCGATGCAGTCGTCGATCAGCAGCGAAAGATACGGCAGGGGTTTGAGTTGCTGGTGCGCTTGGTCCATGATTTCGGTGCCGGCGATCATCTGATCCACCCAATACTTCATTTGCTGGTCATAGGATTCAAGCACCTCTTCAAACGATTTGAAATCGGCCAGGCTGCCGGTTTCCGGCCCAAGGCGTTTGCCGGCGCCTCCGCATCCATCCCACCGGGGGCAGTGCGCGCCGCAGCCAATGCAGCGGCCGTTGTTGATGGCCAGTTCAAGGACTTTGGCGATGCTGAAATAGGCGGAATCGTGCCAGCCGTATTCCTTGCCGCCGGCATCGATCTCTACGCATCCCACGACATGGTAGTTGCGCGAATCTTCAAGGGAGCGTCCGGCGCGGATCGATGCGGGTATGGCGGCTTCATCATTGAACAGCTTGGGCTGCCCGGTGCCAATGCGGATCGTATTGATGGCTTTGACCTTGAATTCCCAGGGGGTTTTGGCGTGCAGGCGGACGGCGATCCAGGGCACGCCGCCGCGCGTGTTCGCGTGCGCGTCCAAGACCATATAGCTCAAATCGTTGGTCGCATCCGCGCCCTGCTTGTCAACGCCGCCCACGGTCAGGCTGTCCCCCCCCATTCCCCTGCCGCTGTTGGGAATAACGGTCAGCCGGTCCCTGAGTTTGCACCACCACAGATCCTTAATAAAAAATATTTCGATAAGCTCTTGAATCCATTCTTTGGTCGCCGTTCCGCGGGCGATGTCCTTTTCGTAAAAAGGGTGCATGTATTGATCGAATCGGCCGTAGGAAACCGAATGGCCGTTGGATTCGATCAGGATAATCGTGGTCGCCATGAACAACAACTGCAAGGCTTCCCAAAAGGTGCGAGGGGGATTTCCCGCGACCCAATCGCAGTTGTCCGCGATTTGGCTCAGTTCCTTCTTCCACCGCGCATCGGTCTCGCCTTCCGCCATTCGCCGGGCCAGAGCGGCATATCGTTTCAGGTAAAGGCTCGCGGCATCGAGAACGATCAATTCGGCCTTGTAAAAATCTCTCTTTTCCAAATCGTCCGGAAGGGTTGGATTCAGGCTTTTCATTTTGGCTTCGACCTGGCCTTTCAGCCCGTTGAAGCCGAGGACGAAAAGCTTTTCATAATTGGCCTGCAGATGACCGACGCCGCCGAACATATAGAGATTGAGCAGGTAAAGCCCCCGCCCCAGGTTCGTGCCCTTCTTTTCATCCTCGGAAAGCCTCGCCACGATGGCGTCTTCCACCGTTTTGCCTTTCCAAAAATCATGAATGGACCGAAGCTTTTTTCCCGAGTTTTTCGTAATATGGTAGTTGTCGTGCAGGCGGTCCTTCCAAGGGTGGTTTTTCATTTCGTCCATCACCCAATCGAAGGAAAACTCCGGAAAGATCGGAGCCGATTTGATGGGAGCGGCCATTTCGCCCACGATCAGTTCGTCTTTCATGATCCGGATGCCGACGTTTTCCAGAACGTGATGAAGGGCTTCGGCGACCCTTATCACTTGGGGTTTGTCCTGGTTAAGTTGATAAGCCTCGGTGACCAGGCAGGCCCGTTGATGATCGACTGTAAATTCGGTTTCAACATTCACGAATTTTCGAAACCGATTCACTCTTGGAAACGGGGAGGGGTTTTCGATCATGGCGGATTCGCCCACCGCCCAGACTTTGTCGAAGGGTTCAAGGCCAATCGGTTGCTTATCGATACGGGCAACGGTCGCTTCCATTTTTTAATCCTCGCTGAGTAGGGGGTTTCTTCAAATCGGGTTCATCCCCGTCAGGCCTTGCCCATCATGATGTCCACGGCTCGCGAAAACCACATGAACTCCTTGAAGTCGCCCTCCACCTGAAGCTTTTTTTCCGTGAGCGCGGCCACCGAGGCCTCTTCGTTTCCGGAGGCCATCACCTTGAAGGCCGTGTCGGCGTCGCACCACACCATGGCCGCGTCGCAAACAAGGATGTTTTTGGCGCTCGATGAAATTTTGCCGTTGTCGAAAACATATTGCCGGCCTATGCCATTCCGGCCTGTTTTAATGGCGAATTTAAGTTGTTTGTTTTGAATGAAATTCTTGAAGCGGGTGTTTTTCCTGGCCGCCTTGGCCAATTTTTTGTAGAGGATATAAAGCAATAACTGGAATTTCATCATTCCTCCTCCCTCGTGCGATGTGGCCGCGTGTTGGTGACAATCTTCAAAGCCAAGCGTTTTTTAAGGGCGTCCATTTCGCGGCGGCTGCTTGCAAGCGCCCGGTCGATGATGCGCTCTTTCAGCGAGATGGGATCGTCATGAAGGTAATCGAGCAAGTGGTTGTTGACGCCGGCGATAAATCCATGCAGGTGCGACCAGATTTGGATCATTTCGAAGCGGATATCCGACTCCTTGGGAGTAACCGAGTCCCCCAGGCAGGCTTTGATCAGTCCTATGAAAAAATCGGCCGCCTTTAAAGCCGTTTCCAGTTCAGCCCGCGCCGTCCACTCCATGGGGGAGCCCAAATAGTCGTTATATTTGGGCACATGCCAGGTGAACATGAGGTTATAGATATGGGCGTTTTGAAGTCCGAAATCGATATACGCGCGGACGGCCGCCGCGAACCGGTCCATCGGTTCCGTGTACGGTTGGACGGCCGCCTCGAAACGGTCCAGAAGCTCCGCAAACCCCTTGGTCAGCAGGCAAAGGTACAACTCGTCCTTGTTGTGAAAATAGTTGTAGATCGTTTTGGCCGTGACATTCAGACGGGCCGCCAATTTACGCATGCTCAGTCCATCGAATCCGTCGGAGACGATGATCTCCAGGGCCAACGCCATGATCTCTTGTCGTACCGCTTCAATTTCCACGGGGCTGCGTTGCGCCTTGGGCATGTCTTGCTCCGTTGATATTTGGGTATGTTTTATGTCAACGTCGTTTCCGCTACAATGTTATAGTAACACCGTTGACCTGTACTGTCAATACCAAATCCTTAGAATGTGGAGCCTTCAAAGACCAGGACAATGACGGACAGAACCAGCATGCCCAGGCTGATCCCTACGATAAAGGCTCGGTATTTCATGGTCCCCTCCGTTCAGAGGGTAAGAGTGGATTGGCCCGGGCCAAGGTCGCTCACATTCGGAAATAGTATTGCAGATAGAGCGCGCCCCCCAAAAGGATCGTTATAAGCAAGAACCCAATCACGTTCAACAGCATCACCGCCCTTTGATACCGGTTCACCCGGGACCCATGGACGGTCAATAACCCGATGATAGCCGCCAGATTCGCCGCCGCCGCCAGAGCCAGAACCGCCAGCCGAAATTGGACGGGAATCCATGCCCACCATCCCAGATTCTTAACCCAAATGGCCACGATCAACACAACG
>JAGVGV010000086.1 GCA_020056895.1 Deltaproteobacteria bacterium | reverse complement strand
CCCGTTCCCAGGGAACGAATACGTCGTCGAACACCACCAGGGCTTCGTGGCCGCCGTACCGGACGTTGCCCACGTCGAAGGTGGGGCCTTCCAGCTTCCGGGTATCCGATGCTTGGCGGCCCATGATGTAGGTGATGCCGTCGGCGTCGGCCGGCAGGGCGAAGGAAACGGCGTAGTCCCTGTCTTCCCGGCGCATGGTGATGGTGGGCATCACGATGATTTCATGGGAATTGACCGCTCCGGTCTGGTGAGCCTTGGCCCCCCGGACCACGATCCCGTCCGGCCGCTCTTCCACCACCCGGAGATACAGGTCCGGGTCGTGCTGCTGGTGGGGCGGCAGGGACCGGTCGCCCTTGGGGTCGGTCATGGCCCCGTCGCAGGTCAGGTCGTTTTCCTGAACATAGGCCAGGAACTTCAGGAACCGGCTGTTGTATTCGGTCCCGTGCTTCCGGTCGATATCGTACGTGGTCATGGACAGGGCGTTCAGGGCGTCCATACCCACGCAGCGCTGGAAGCAGCAACCGGTCCGGGACCCCAGCAGGCGGCCCATCCGGCTTTTGTTCACCAAGTCCTCGATGCTTTGATGGATGTGGGTGAACCGGTTGATCCTTTGGCCGGAAACGTGGGACGCGGCGGTCATGACGTCCCTATGTTCCGGGTCGTGGGCCATATCGTACGTCAGGGCCACGGCGTTCATTGAAGGACGGATGATGGGGTCGTCCACCACGTTGGTCACCCGTTGGCCGAACTGGTACACCTTCAGGTTCATCTTCCGGAGGCTGGCTTCGTATTCCTGGGCGTTCATCATTTCAGGAACGTCTCCTTATTTTTCCATTGGAGTAAAACGTGTTGGCTCCGGGCGGGCCGTCCGGTCAATGCGCCTGGTCCAGCATATCGCGGACTTTGTTCAAAAAATCAACCAGTTGATAGGGTTTCGCCACGTATCCCATCGCGCCGGCGTCCAGCGTTCTCCGCACTTGGTTATCCTGGGTATAACCGCTGGTGATCAGCACCCGGGTTCCGGGACGGATCCGCAGGATTTCCAAAAGGCATTTATACCCGCCCATGCCCGGCATGCCTATATCCAGAATCACCAAATCCAGGGCGTTTGGGTTCCGGGTGAACAGGTCCAGGGCTTCTTCGCCGCTGGACGCGGTAAAAACGGTGTATCCGAATTTTTCGAGCGCCTGGGAAACGAACCCCCGGATGGATTCCTCGTCATCCACCACCAGGATGCGTTCGGTCCCGCCCCTCGTTGTTTCCCGGCTGTTTTCATCCGGTTCATGGTCCTCATGCCGTTCGATGGCCGGAAAATAGACGTGAAAGGCGGCGCCCCGGCCGGGTTCGCTTTCACAGGTGATGGCCCCGCCGTGGCTTTTCACGATCCCATACACGGACGCCAACCCCAGCCCCGTGCCCTTGCCCACTTCCTTGGTGGTAAAAAAAGGCTCGAATATTTTGTCCGCCGTGTCCTGGTCCATGCCGTGGCCCGTATCGGAAACGGTCAACCGCACGTACCGGCCGGCCAAAACGTCCAGACGGGTCCGGGCATATTCGCCATCCACCAAAACGTTTTCGGTCTGGATCACGAACCGGCCGCCGTCGGGCATGGCGTCGGCGGCGTTGGTGGCCCGGTTCAAAAGAATCTGTTCGATCTGGACCGGATCGGCGTTGATGGACCATAATCCGCGGCCGGACCGGAGTTCGATATCGATCATTTTGGAAATGGTTCGTTCCAGCATTCTTCGGGCGTGATCGATTTCCTGGTTCAGATCCACCGGCCGCCGGGCGGATTCGGCTTTGCGGCTGAACAGCAGAAGCTGCCGGACCAGGTCCGAGGCCCGGGCGCCGGCGTCGTGGATGGCCGACAGGTTGGAATGATCGGGCTGGCCGGGGGATTTATCCATCAGCAGAATCTGGGTATACCCCCGGATGATCTGAAGCAGATTGTTGAAATCATGAGCGATCCCCCCCGCCAGAGTGCCGATGGCCTCCATTTTCTGGGCCTGCAGCAATTGGGCTTTCAGGCTCTCTTTTTCCCGCTCCAGAAGTTTATGCTTCGTGACGTCCTTGGCCAGAGCCACCAGGCATTCCTGGTTGTCGATGGTGATCCGACGGGCGGAAAAAAGCGAATCGATTATATGCCCGTCCTTGGCCCGGAACCGGATTTCATGGTTCAGCAGCAGACCTTGTTCCTTCAAAAGGCGCATGGCGGTCCGGCGGGCGTCCGGGTCTTCGTACAGGTTGATATCCTTCGGCGTTTTGCCGATCACCTCGTCCCGGGAATAGCCGGTGATCTCCGTGAAGGCATCGTTCACGTACGAATACCGGCCGTCGGATACCTGGGTGATGGTAATGCTGTCCGGAATGCTTTCAAAGGTCGTCCGGTATTTCTCCTCGCTCTCCCGCAAAGCCTCTTCGGCCCGTTTACGTTCCGTGATATCGCGGCCGTACACGGTCACTCCAACCACGGAACCATCCGGGGCGTGGATGGGGTTGAAACGGTACTCCATGAAACGGCCGCTATCCGGGAAAGGCCGCCAGGCTTCCACCGTGTGTCTTTCGCCGGCCAAAGCCCGGTCATAATACCCCCGCCACACCTCCAGCCGCTGGCCTTCAAAATCCGGGTGGAGCAGGCTATCGCCGGGCTCGAAAGGCATTCCGCGAAATTTCCGTATGTTTTCGTGAAAAACCGAATTCCCCACGATCAGCCGGTACTCCCGGTCCACGGACCAGATGCCGCCATCGGTGTTTTCAATCAGAGCGGCCAGGTTCATCCGGCTTTCCTTCAGTTCCTCCTCGATCCGCCGCCGCTCGGTGATATCCTGGAAAATGCAGTGGGTCCGGTTGAAGGCGCCGCTCTCGTCGCGGCTGATCCGGCCGTTGAACGAAACCAGAATCCAGGACCCATCCTTTTTCATCATTTCGAATTCCACGCCCAATATTTCGCCCACCGCCTTGAACCGGGGAAAATTGAGCTTGAAATGATCCACCCAGTCCGGATGCAGGAACTCCCCGAAATTACGGCCGATCACTTCGTCCCGCCGGTACCCTAATGCGTCCAGCCAGGTTTGGTTGACGTCCGCGAAATTTCCGTTCTGGTCCAGGGATTGGTACGGCAGGGGAGCTTTTTCGTACATCAGCTTGAACCGGGCCTCGCTTTCGCGAACCTTTTCCTGGGCTTTTTTTCGTTCGGTGACATCGGCCAGAGTGACCAGGACCATGGCTTTCTGGTGAACCAGAAGCCGGGCGGCGCTGATTAGAAAAAAAACCACCACGTCCCGGCCTTGGGTTCGGATGGTTAATGAACCCTCCTCTTCCAGGATGGGTGCGCCCGTTTCAAAGGTGCGGGCCACCCTGGTTCGGATCGGACAGGCTAGGCATTCGGTGTTCCGCCCGCACCCCAACCCATGGGCGGAGTTCAAACACCCTAAAACCTCGCCGCCCAGAAGACCGAGCAGCCGATCCTTTACCCGGCCGGCGAACCGTTCCCCATGACGGTTGATGTTTTCCACCCGGCCTTGCTCGTTGACAAGCAGCATGATATACGGCGCCTGATCGAAGATGGCGGCCAGCATTTCCCGCTGGGCCTGAAGTTCTTCCAGCGCCTGCTGCCGCAGGGTGATGTCCTCGACGATCCCCTCCAGATGGATCGGCCGATCACTTGAGTCCCGGATCGCTTTGATATAAACGTTGGCCCGGAGCAGCGTTCCATCCCGCCGCTTGAACGGGCTCACGTTCCGCGTTACACCTCGGGATACCAGGGATTCCCGGATGATTTTTCTTCTGAGTTCCTCGTCCACGTAGATCTGCCGGGCGATATCCGAAACGTCTTCCAATACCGCCTTGGGGGAAGCGTATCCCAGAATATCGGCCAGAGCCTGGTTCACTTCCATAAAACGGCCATCCAGAGTGGAACGGAACAACCCCAGGGGAGCGTTTTCAAAAAGAGTCCGGAACCGTTCCTCGCTTTCCCGCAGCGCCTCATGCGTCTTTTG
>JAGVGV010000092.1 GCA_020056895.1 Deltaproteobacteria bacterium | reverse complement strand
GTTCGGGGCATGATTCTTCCCCGCCGGAGCTTCAACAACCGTTCGATGAAAAAACCCAAGGCCACCACGCTGGACAGGAAGATGGGATACATCAACCATCCACCGCGTTCGAAAAAGTCGGGCAGCATCGATTCCATAACCATTTCCCCCCCTGGTGTTCCCCGAAACGCTTGGTCATTCCCCCGTCACGGCTGGGGCGAAAGCCCCTTCACGCCCAGCCGGCGATGAGCTTCGGATGCTTCACGATGTTTCGCGTCCACGTCCAGAACCCAGCCGTACACTTTCCGGGCTTCGTCCGGTTGTCCGGCCTTTTCCAGCAGCCGGGCATAGCCCATAAGGGCATTGATGTTTTTCCTGTCCTGACGGACCAGAACGTCGTACAGCCTAAGGCCGTCTTCGAACCTTTGGGCTTCCTGGTACAGTTCGGCCGCCTTGACCAGCAGGGCGGCGTCGCCGTTTTTCCGTTTGGCCATTTCTTCAAAGTCCAGCGCGGCGCCGGCGGGATTTTTGGCTTTCAGATGAAGCGCGGCCGCTTTTTCCAAGGCTCCGGTTTCCAGAGGCCTGCGGCGGGCGATTTCTTCCTGAACCCGGGCCGCGTCCGCCGGCCGGCCGGCCTGATCGTACGCCTCGGCGGCCAAACCCAGGGCGTCGGTTTCCTGGGGCCGGCGAGCGGCCGCTTCCTCGTAACATTCGGCGGCCCGCGAACGGTCTTTGTCCCTCAGGTAATAATCGGCCGCGACCATAAACGCGGCGGTTTCCTGGGGACGGCGGCCGGCGATGATCCGAGACACCCGGCCGGCTTCGGACAGCTTTCCCGCCTGTTCGTAAAGCTGGGCGGCCTTGGTCAAGTGAATGGTTTCTTCGGGCGTCAGACCGGCCACGGCTTCGTATTCCCGGGCCGCTTCGGCCGGTTGGCCCGAAGCTTCGTACGCATGCGCCAGATGTTCGCGGAACCGGACCGTTTGGGGAAACCGAACCGTGACCGGCCGGGCCGCTTCGATCAACCCGGCCCAGTCCTTGGCCCGGTACAAACGGTCCAGCACGAAATCGTAGAGTTCCTCCTGGTCCGGCCGGAGGCGGATGAGTTCCTTGGCTTCGGCCATGGCCCCGGCGTCGTCCTTTTGGGCCAAGTGGATGCTGAACAGGTATTGATGGCTGGCGGCGTCGTCCGGGTCGATGGCCGTAACCTGGCGCATCCATTCGGCCGCTTGAACCCAATCCTGGGCCTGGTAGAGCATCACCCCCAGGTTGTAGCGCGAAATCTTGTCCTTGGGGTCTTCCCGGGCCAGGATTTCATATTGGGCCATGACCCCAGGCTGGTCCTCCTTTTGCTCCAAAAGCCCGATCAGCTTGAGCCGGGCGGCCGCGTTTTTGGGGTCCCGTTCCAAAAGCACCCGCAATTGTTCCTCGGCCTGGACCGGTTGCTCCAACCCTTGGTACACGTTGGCCAGGCTGAGCCGCAGGGCGTGATCATCCGGAGTCAGCGCCAAAAGCCGGACCACCGCGGCCGCGTATTGATCCATCCGGCCGGCCGACTGGTGCAGATGGGCCAGGTTCCGGAACAGAGTCTGATCCTCGGGGTCCAATTGGGCCGCCGCTTCGTACGCCCGAACCGCCTCGGCCGGATTCTGGTTCTGAACGTACAAGTACCCGATCTTCTTGTATACCGGCGCCTTCTGATCTTCGGGTGACCGCTCCAGGAGCGATTCATACGCCCGGATGGCCTCGTCCAACCGGCCTTCCTTTTCCTTCAGCGCCGCCAGTTCCAGCAAGTACCGTCCGGCCGAAGCGTCCGTGGCCGTTTCGGCCAGGCGGGCCATGGCGGCTTCCACTTTGTCCTGATCGTTTCGCGACTGGTGGTACGCCAGCAACTCTTTCAGGTACACGGGCCGGGTTTCGGGGTCGGCGGCGGCGATCAGGTCTTCGAACGCGGCCGGCACTTCCGAATGACGTTCCAAGGCCTGAAGCACTTCGATCCGTTCCCTAAGCAGTTCGACCCTGCGGTCATCGGGGGCTTCCTTGAGCAATAGCGCCAGCGTTTCCCCGTGGGAGGAATGATCGCCGGCCTGACGGTACAGCCGCCGGAGCCGTTCCAGGTAATCCACCCGGCCGGCCGGATCCTCGGTTCCTTCCAAAAGGGCCTGGTAGATACGTGCCGCCGCGGGGTATTCCCGGTTGGCTTCGTATAAAAGCGCCAGACGGTCCGCCAGTTCGCGGTTGGCCGGGTCCAGATCCAGGGCCAACCGGTACAGCCGGATTTTTTCCTTGGGATCCGAGGCTTTTTCCGCCTTGGTGGCCCAATCCAGAACGGTCATGGAGGCCAGCACGAAAAATTCGGCCGACGGCCGGCCCGTTTCATCCTGAATCTGAAACACAACCTGACGGGGTTCCTGGAACCACGCTTCCCCTTTCACGCCCAACAGGGTTCCGATCTGGGCCAGGTTTTTAAGGTCCACATCGGGCGAGGCCAACGTCAACCCCCAATTGCCCCACCGGTTGCTCTGGAAGCCTTCCACCACCAAGTGGTCCTGGGGATGAAGGTGAAGAAAATGGCTGGGCGCGACCAGGGTTTCCCGGCCGTTGACCCTTAATTTCAGCGATTCGATCCGAACAACGGCGCCTTGGCCGATCCATTGGCCCAACCGGGCGGGATGCCGGTAGACCAGCAGACCCACGGCCAAAAGGGCCAGGGCCAGGATCAAAAGCCCCCAGGGTCCCAACGCCGAAGGCGGGGAACCCAAAGGACGATGAGGCGGAAAAGGCCTTCTCATGACAGGGCCTCACGCTGGAGAGGCGAAACCAGGATCCGTCGGCGGGTCCGGCGTGGGTTCATGCCGTCCCCTCTTCCCCGGGTCCGCACACGCCGCACCGGCGGCAGATATCTGGCCGGCAGGAGCTGGTTTCCCTGGGCTCCCGGGCTCGATCCGATTCTTCAATAAGAAAACCCGGGTCCACGCCGTGATCGATGAACGACCAGGGCTTGGCCTCATCCGGTTCCCATTCCTTGAAAACCACGTCGTCGGGATCGAACCCGCCGGCCTTGAACGCCGCTTTTTCGCTCATACCACGGGCCAGGGCTTCGACGATCCGGCCGGTCTGTTCATCCCCCCGAGAAAAAAGGGTTTGCAGGTACGCCATCCGGGGGGGATCGGTATTGACGCGGACCCCCTTGAGCGGTCCAAAAGCCCTCTGGACCCGCCGGGTCCGGTCCTTCAGAACGGCCAGGGACGCCATGGGCCGGCCTTCGAAGGGCGTGTGGGGTTTGGGGACGAAATGGCTGACGGTCACCACCAGTTCAGGGTGTCCTTTGGGCCGGGCCACCACCGCCCGGACCTTTTGGATCAAGTCCACCATGGCCGCAACATCGTCCTCGGTTTCGTCCGGCAGCCCCAGCATGAAATAGAGTTTCAGGCGCCGGATGCCCGCCTGAGCCAGCATGGCCGCGCCTTCCAGAATCCGGTTTTCGGTCAGGCCCTTGTTGATGGAAGCCCTCAGGCGTTCCGATCCCGCTTCG
>JAGVGV010000228.1 GCA_020056895.1 Deltaproteobacteria bacterium | reverse complement strand
CGGCCAATGCCCACGCGGATCCGGGCGAAGTCCTGAAATCCCAGCAACGCGATCAGGGATTCGATCCCCTTATGGCCCCCGGCGGACCCCCGGGCGGCCACCTTCAACTTGCCCGGCGCCACGTCCATTTCGTCGTGGATCACCAGCAGATCGGCGGGATCGAGCTTGAAAAAATCAAAGAACCTTCGGACCGACGTACCGCTCAGGTTCATGTACGTTTGCGGCTTGACCAACAAAAGGTCGTGGCCTTCAAACCGGCCTCGGCCCCAAAGCGCATCAAAGCGCTTTTGACCGACCGCGATGCCGGTCCGTCCGGCCACCCGGTCCAAAACGTCGAACCCGACATTATGCCGAGTGCCTTCATACAAGGCTCCCGGATTTCCCAGCCCCGCCAGCAACCGCACCGCTCATCACCTTCCCGGAACCATCTCTTAAGCCGGACCGGGTGACATTCCCGATGCGGGCCGACCGGCCGGACGCTATTCGGCGGCCGCTTCGCCTTCGCCGGCCGCGACCTTGGCGCCCTTGGGCACGGTGACCGTGGCCACGGTGTAGTTGTCGTCGTACACCGCCCGAACGCCTTCGGGCATGACCAGATCGGTCACGTGGATGCTGTCGCCCACGTTCAACTCAGAAACATCCACCATGATCTGGTCCGGCAGGTTTTGCGGCAGGCCCGAAACCGCGATCCGGTGCTGCACCTGGGACAAAAGGCCGCCCCGTTCCACGCCCGGAGCCTTGCCATCGAAAACCAGAGGGATTTCCATGGTCAGGGGTTGGTCCATGGCCACTTCGTAGAAATCCACGTGCATCACGGTCCGCTTGACCGGGTGGACCTGATGGTCCTTGACCATGGCCACTTTTTCCTGGGCGCCGGCGGGGTCTTCAATCACGAGCTTGAAGATGCCGCCCTGGTCATGGCCGGCCAGAAGAGTCCGGTATTCCTTGTAATCCACGGACAGGGCCTGGGGCGTACGGCGTCCGCCGTAGAATATGGCCGGCACCCGGCCCGCCATTCTGCACCGCCTGGCCGGGCCTTTGCCGTGTTCGGCCCGGGTTTGGGCCGTCAGAGTCGCGCTAATGATCATTTTCTTTTTTCTCCTTCAGGATCGATTCCCCATCCAGGGGGCAAATCCATGGCCGCCGGTTTGGTTCCCCCATCACACAAAAAGGGAACTGACCGAATCTTCCTGGTGAATGCGGCGGATGGCTTCGCCCAGCAGGCCGGCCACCGAGAGCGTGTGGATTTTGGCGCTGGCCTTGGCTTTGTCGGATAAGGGGATGGTATTGGTTACCACCACCGAACTGATGGCGGATTTTTCAATGCGGTCCAAAGCCGGTCCGGATAAAACAGCGTGGGTGGCGCAGGCGACCACATCCAGGGCGCCCCGGTCCCGGATGGCCTGGGCGGCCTGAGTCAGGGTGCCGGCGGTGTCCACCATGTCGTCCACGATAATGGCCGTCCGGCCGGTCACGTCGCCAATAATGTTCATGGCCTTCGCCACGTTGGCCATTTCGCGCCGTTTATCCACGATGGCGATGGTGGCGTCGAGCCGTTTGGCGTACGCTCGGGCCCGTTCCGCGCCGCCCGCGTCGGGCGAGACGATGACCAGGTCCTTGAATCTTTTTTCGCGGAAATAGTCCATGAAGGCCGGCGCGGCGAACAGGTGGTCCACGGGGATATCGAAAAAGCCCTGAATCTGGCCGGCATGAAGGTCCATGGCCAGCACCCTTTTAGCCCCGGCCACGGTCAACACATCGGCCACCAATTTGGCGCTGATGGGCACCCGGGGGGCCACTTTCCGGTCCTGCCGGGCATAGCCGTAGTAGGGCAGCACGGCCGTGATCCGACGGGCCGAAGCCCTTTTGAGGGCGTCGATCAGGATCAATAATTCCATCAGGTGATCGTTGACCGGAGAACAGGTGGATTGGACGACGAAGACATCCCGCCCTCGAACGTTTTCACCCAGTTCAACGAAAATTTCGCCGTCGGAAAATCGGCGCACCTGAGTCAGCCCGAGGGGCAGTCCCAGGTATTCGCAAATTTCCTTGGCCAACGCGGGGTTGGAATTGCCGGAAATTAAAATGATGTCGTTTCTCATGGTCGTTTCTTCGCCTGTTTGGCTGGGGTGGCAGGATTCGAACCTGCGAATGCGGGTTCCAAAGACCCGTGTCTTACCGCTTGACGACACCCCAGCGAGTCGGTGGAAACGAACGACGGCCCGCTTCCCCCTGACCCCCAGGTCAGGCCGGATTCAGAAGTACTGTTGAAGCTGCCCGTCGGTAACCGCCATGTTTAAAATAGCGGCTTCGACCACCCGCCAGCGGCCGCCTCCCAGCGTCCTCAGCTTTTCCGCCGCCCGATGACGAACATCCGGATCACTGAACACGCCGAACAGCGTGGGGCCGCTGCCGCTCATGAGCGCTCCCCGGGCTCCCTCATCCAGAAGAGCGGCCCGGATCCCCGCCAGGCTTGGATAATGGGCGAGGACGGTCCGTTCCAGATCGTTGTGAAGAGCCCCAAGCATTGTGAAAGAACGCTCATTTAACCCGGTGACTATAGTTTTTCGACCGCCGCTTGTCAACTCTAATTTGTGATTCCGGAAAACCCAGGCCGTGGAAAGGGGCCAGCCTGGGTTAACAAGCAATATCAACTCGTTTCCCAGGTTGGGCCCCGGCCCGAGCCGTTCGCCTATGCCTTCGGCCCAGGCCGTGGCCCGGGGATAGAGGAAAAACGGAACATCCGCCCCCAGTTGCAACCCCAGGGCATGGAGCCGCGTCTCGTCCAGGGGCTGGCCGTACATCCGGTTCAGGCCCAACAGCATGGCCGCCGCGTCGGAACTGCCGCCCCCCAGGCCGGCGGCCACCGGAATCCTTTTCACCAACCGGGCCCGGACCTTCGCCGGCCGTCCGGATGCCTGGAAAAAGGCCATGGCCGCCCGGGTGCAAAGGTTGCCCTGGTCCACGGGCAGGTCCGCGCCGTCCACGGTCAGTTCAAATCCTTCCGGCCCGGATTCCAGGATCAGATCATCCGCCAGGTCCAGCTTGGCCATCAGGGTTTCGAGCAGATGGTACCCATCCGGCCGCCGGCCCACCACCCGGAGGATCAGGTTGATCTTGGCCGGAGCCTTAAGCTCGATTCGTTCAAGAAGGGTCATGGTGGTATCGCTCGAGCTTTAACCTCTCCCCGGGACACAAGTCAGGAGGAGAGGGGCTCCGGAAAAAACCGTCCCGGAGCCGGACCATGGCCCCGGGACTGAGGGTGGATTCCTCCGGCGGAACCGGAGGTTATTTGACTTCCAGAGTGAAAAAGTGGGTGTATGGACCCCGCTTGATGAGGAAGAGCACCATATCGCCCTTCTTGATCCCATCGGTGGCCTTGTTGAAATCGGCCATGTCGCCAATGGGTTCCCGGTTGATTTCGAGGATCAGGTCGCCGGGCCGGATTTCGGAATCGGCGGCCGGAGTTCCATCGGCGATGGCGGTCACGATCACGCCTTCGGCCTTTTCCAGGCCCAGCTTTTCCGCTTCTTCCTGAGTCAGTTCCCGGACCGTCATGCCCAGATCGCCCGTACGCGGCGGAGCCTTCGGACCGGCCTCCTCGTCGTCCTTCAGTTCGCCGATCTTGACCTTGATCGTTTTCTTCTGGCCGCCCCGCTGGACCTCGACATCCACCGTGGCCCCCACATCCGTGACCGCCACCAGAGGCGGCAGATCGTTGTAGGATTTCACTTCTTTGCCATTGAAGGACACGATCACGTCGCCCCGCTGGATACCCGCTTTTTCGGCCGGGCCGCCTTCCACCACGTCACCCACCAAGGCGCCGGTCTGAGTTTCCAGCTTGAAGCTTTTGGCCAGTTCCGGAGTGATTTTCTGGATCATCACCCCCAACCAGCCCCGGATCACCCGGCCGTGTTTCTTGAGCTGATCCACGATGCCCTTGGCCAAGGTGGTGGGAATGGCGAAGCCGATGCCCGTGCCGCCGGCCACGATGGCCGTGTTCACGCCGATCACTTCGCCCTTCAGGTTCAAGAGGGGGCCGCCCGAATTACCGGGGTTGATGCTGGCATCGGTCTGCAGAAAATCATCGTACGGACCGGCGCCGATGGCCCGCCCCCGGGCGCTCAAAATGCCGGCCGTGACGGTATGTTCCAGGCCAAAGGGGTTGCCGATGGCCACCACCCAGTCGCCGATCCGGATGGCCGACGAATCCCCCAGTTCCAAATAAGGGAAGGCGGTTTTGGCGTCCTTGATCTGCAACAGGGCCAGATCGGTCTTGGGATCGCGTCCCTTGACTTCGGCCTTGAATTCCCGTTCATCGAGCATTTTGACGATGATGTCGTCGGCGTCCTCGACCACGTGGTTATTGGTGATGACCAACCCCGAGGGATCGATGATGAAGCCGGTGCCCAAGGACCGTTCCTTGCGGTCGCCTCGGGGGATGCGGTCGCCGAAAAACCGTTCGAAAAATTCCTCGAAGGGGTCCTGAGGCTGCCCCGGCCGGCGTTGGGGGTGAATGGGCGCGTCGGCCATGGGTTTGATGACCTTGACCGTGGAAATGTTGACCACCGCCGGGGAGGCTTTGTCGGCCACTTCGGCGAAACTGGCCGGGATCAGTTCTGGCGACGCCGAAGCCGTTCCGGCCAAGCTCCAAACCAGGGCCAGAAGAAGGACCAGTCCCCCCATCGCCCCGGCGATCCTTTTCGACCACCCCGTCTGGCGGGAAGAAAAAGTGATTTCGGTCATATCGAATTCCTTTCCGACCCCGGTCAACGGACCGCGGCCACGTACTTCAGCCTGAGGTCATAAAGGAGGGTCCTGAGAAGATTCTGTTCCTCCAGGTCCAGGTTGCCTTTGGTTTTTTCCTCAAGCATACCCAGCACATCGATGGTCTGCTTGGCCGCCGTCAGGTCCCGGCACGAGTGCTGGGTTTGGGGATCGGGCAGTTCCCCCAGAAGCATCAGGGCCGAACTACCCAGGGAAAACACGAAGGTGGAAAAAGTGACCGAGGGTTGAACTCCGCCGCAACAGGACCGGGTTCGCCTTCCGCCGCCCCCCTCCCCTTCCGTGGAAAAAACCATTTTGGTCTTCTGGTCCCAACCATCCGCCATGGCTTTCCTCCTTGACCTCGTTTGCGGGAGGCGGCTCGTCAGGGAAGCCGTCCTCCATTGGCCGAGGTCAATATAACGCCGATCCCGGTCCGATTCAAGCCGCCCCGCCGGTGGAACCGGCCTCGCGGTCGATCTCTTCCAGCTTCAAGGCGGCGTCTTCCCAGGCGGCCGTCACCTGGTCCAGTTCCGCCTTCAACCGGCCGTATTCCACGTTCAGGTTCCTGGTTTTTTCCGGGTTCTGGTACGTTTCCGGAGAGGCCAGATCGGCGGATATCCGGGCGAGCGCCCGGTCCAGTTCGGCCTGACGGGCTTCCAGTCGGGCCAGTTCCTTGGCCAAGGGGCCTCGCTGGCTCTGAAGCTTCCGGCGGGCTTCGGCCTCGGTTTTCTTCTGGGCTTCCCGATCCGCCTTGCCGGACGCTTTTTTAAACTTTTTGGGCGTAACGTACTCGAGCACGGGGTCCACCCGCTGGGCCGGCCGGTACGATCCGCCCACGCGTTCCTTCCAGAGCCGGTGGTAATCATCGAAGTTCCCGGGAAACACTTCCACGCCCCGGCCGTCGATGACCAGGACCTTGTTGGCCACGGTGTTGACCAGAAGCCGATCGTGGCTGATCAGGCAGAGGGTGCCGTCGTACGCCTCGAGGGCCTGTTCCAGCATTTCCCGGCCCGGAATGTCCAGGTGGTTCGATGGTTCGTCCAGAAGCAACAGGTTAGGGCCCACGATCATGATCTTGGCCAGGATCAGCCGCGACTTTTCCCCGCCCGAAAGCACCGCCACCTTCTTGAACACATCTTCGCCGGAAAACAGGAAGGACCCCAGGATGGACCGGAGCCGGCCCACGGTCATATCGCCGGCTACGCCTTCCAGTTCTTCCAAGACGGTCCGGTGGGGGTTCAGTTCCTCGAGCTGGAACTGGGCGAAGTACGACATCACCACTCCGGACCCCACCCGCCGCTGGCCGTCTTCAAAAGGAAGGCTGCCGGCCACCAGTTTGAGGAGCGTGGATTTGCCCTTGCCGTTGGCCCCCAGAAAGGCGATCCGGTCTCCCCGGCGAACGGTGAAATCCAGGTTTTCGTAGATTTTCAGGTCCCCGTAGCTTTTGTCCACTCCGGCCAGTTCCACCAGAATATCGGGCGGCCGGGCGGCGGGGGGCAGGTGAAAGCGGAAGGTCCGCGATTCCGTGGACTTCGGCGCTTCCAGTTTTTCCATTTTATCCAGCATCTTGATGGTGCTTTGAGCCCGCCGGGCGGTGGACGCCCGGACCCGGTTCTTTTCGATGAACTTTTCCATCTGCCGGATACGGTCCTGCTGGTTCTGGAAAGCGGCGGATTCGGTGGCCTGGCGGCGTT
>JAGVGV010000290.1 GCA_020056895.1 Deltaproteobacteria bacterium | reverse complement strand
GACAGGTCTTCATCGATGCCCCAGGTGTTGATGAGGAACTTGGTTTCGAGCTTCAACTTGGCGGCATCCTTGAGGATGACCGAAGTGGACGGCGTGGTGCCGCCGATCCAGGCGTATTCGGGGTTGAATTCCTTCATTTGCAACAACTGGCTGGTGGCGTCGGTGGCATTGAGGGCCACGTTGATATCCGGACCGACTTCCAAGCCCATTTTGGCCGCGTATTCCTTGCCGGCGGGAATGGGGTTCTTGCCGTAGGGGTGGTCGGGATAGATAAAACAGACCTTTTTGCCGCCGTTTTCCTTGGCGTACCGCATGGCCATGCGGACGTGGTCGGAATAGCTGGAGCCGATGAAAAAGTTGTACGGGGTCTGTTTGGGATCGGTCAACTGGCCGTCGTACGAAGCGGACATGAACACCACTTCATCGCGGTTGATCAGCGGCTTGAGGGCGTTGGTGTCGCCGGTGCCCCAACCCTGGATCACGAAAACCTTGTCCACTTCCTTGTACTTCTTATACAGGTTGACCGCCTTGGGGACTTCATACGCGTAATCGTTGGGGATGAGCCGGATCGGAATACCGTCCACGCCGCCGTTCTGGTTGATGAATTTTTCCGCGTCCACCGCGCCCTGGGCATAATCCTTGCCCACGGAGCTGGTGGGGCCGGTAATGTCAAAAATCCCGCCGACCACGATCTCCTTGAGATCCTCGGCCAGGGCCGTACCGGCCAGACCGAGAACCAACAAAGCCGCCATCACCCACACCAAGGCCTTGCCTTTCATAATTCCTCCCCTTCAAGAGAGCGGCCTTCAAGACCGCCATGGAAAACCGGTTACCCAATCGTTGTCCGTGGTTCACCCCTTCCGCCCTGGTTACCGGCCCCACCTCCTTTCCCCAAGGAACACCCGTGACCGTTCATTAATACGAGAACGGCCAAAGTTTGAAATAGCTTCGGATGGTCAGCCACCTTGCGGCCAGACCATCGGGTTCGAAGATCAGGAACAGCATGATGATGAAACCAAACACGCCTTGCTGCAACGTGCCGAATATTTCAAACATGTTGGGATACACGCCCGAAAGCATTTCCGAAGGAATCCGCAGCAGTTCGGGCAGCGCTACCATGAAGATGGCCCCGAAAATGGCCCCCTTCACGTGGCCCAAGCCGCCGATGATGCACATGGCCAGGTACTGAACCGACAACCACATTGTGAAATGTTCGTCGCTGATGATGGTGATGTAGTACGCCCACATCCCGCCGGCGATGCCCACGTAAAAGGAGCTGATGCCGAAAGACATGATGCGGTAATAAAACAGATTGACGCCAATCACTTCGGCCGCCAAGTACCGGTCCCGAATGGCCACGAAGGCCCGGCCGGGCCGGGTGCGAACGATGTTGGTGGTGATCCAGGTGAAAAGAATCACCATGACCAGAGCCAGGTAGTAAAACCGGGTGTCGGTGTTGAATTCGAATTTTCCGATGGCCGCGAAGGGAACGTTGAGGCCCGACGAGCCGCCGGTCAGGGAATCCCAGTTGCGCATGGCGTAATCGAGAATGAACTGGGCGGCCATGGTGGCGATGGCCAAATACAACCCCTTGAGCCGCAGGGAAGGCGTGCCGAAGACCATGCCCACGGCGGCGGTCACCAGGCCGGCCGCCGGCAGGGTGACGTAAAAAGGCAGGTGGTACCGCACCGCCAGAATCCCGGCGGTATACGCGCCCACGCCCATGAACGCGCCGTGGCCCAAGGAAATCTGGCCGGTGAACCCGGTTAAAAGGTTCAAGCCGTGAGCGCCGATGATGTAGATGAAGATGATGACGAACAGGTTGATCAGGTTGGTGTTCAGGGCGCTGCCCACCGCCTGGCCCCAGATGGGCACGCTGACCAGGAAGACCAGGAGGAAGATAAGCCACCCCCGGACCCACCAAGTCTGGTACAACCGCTCGTCCTGTTTATAGCTTTCGTGAAACAGCCCGCATTGATACGCCATGAATCGACACCTCCCCCCGGCCCTTTGGCCGCCAACGGCCTAAACCCGCTCAATTTCCTCGATGCCAAAGAGACCATAGGGTTTGATCATGAGGATGACCAGGAGAACGAAAAACGGAGCCACTTCCTTCACCCCGCCGCCGAAATACTGGTCCAGGTACCCGCCCATCAGGTTTTCGAGCACCCCCACGACCAGGCCGCCGATGATGGCCCCCAGGATCGAATCCAGGCCCCCCAGAATGACGGCGGGGAAGACCTTGAGGCCGAAATCGGCCAGGGTGATGTTGATGCCGTTGATGTTGCCGATCAGAATCCCGCCCACGCCGGAGACCATGGCCGCGATGCACCAGGATACGGCGAAAACGATCTTGACCGGAATCCCCATGGACTGGGCCGTCATCTGATCGTTGGCCACGGCCCGCATGGCGATGCCGATGCGGGAAAACTTGAAAAACGCGGCGAAAATCCCCAGGAACAAAACCGCGAAAATGAAGGTGTAAATGTACACCTCGGAAACGATCACCTGGCCGAAATGGATGGGTTCCTGGGAAAAAATCGGCGGGAACACCCGGATCTGCGTTCCCCAGATAAGGGAAATGGTGGATTTTAGGAAAAAGGCCAGGCCGATGGTGACCATGATCACCGAAATGATCGGTTCGCCGATCATGGGCCGGAGCACCCCCCGTTCCACCCCCAACCCCAGGAGCACCGAAGCGCCCATGGTCAGGGCGAAGGCGGGAATGAAGGGAATACCGGCCTGTACCAGGAACAGGCAGATGTACGCGCCCACCAGCACGAATTCGCCTTGGGCGAAGTTGATGATGCTGGTGGACTTGTAAATCAGCACGAACCCCAAGGCCACCAGGGCGTACACGCTCCCCGTGACCAGACCGGTCACGAATAACTGGATGAACTTGACCGCCGCGTCGGGCATTCTTCGTTACCCCTTACCGAAAGAGTTGCCACCATTTCATTTTCTTTTCCACGTACTGGCTCACCGGCCGCATTTTGCGGATGCCCAAATCCGCGATGATGGTGGTCTTTTTCCCGTCCTGGTATTGGATTTCGCTCTCCACGTGCACTTCTTCCGCGTTGGAGTACAGGGCTTCGATTTCCTTGGTGTATTTTTCGGCGATGAACCGGCGCCTCAGCTTCCGGGTCCGGGTCAGTTCGCCGTCATCCGGATCGAACTCCTTGTACAGAAGCAGGAACTTCCGAATCCGGGCGCCTTCGGGCAGAGTCCGGTTCACGCGGACCACTTCCCGTTCGACCAGATCGTACACTTCGGGCTTGCCGGCCAGGTCGGTATAGGTGGTGTATGAAATCCGGTTGTCTTCGGCCCATTTGCCGGTGTTCTTGAAGTCGATGCAGATCATTGCCGCGATGTATTCCCGTTCGTGCCCCAGAACGCAGGCCTCGATGATATACGGGCAGAACTTCAACCGGTTTTCGATGAACATAGGCGAAAACTTGCGGCCGTCCTTCATGTGCATCAGGTCTTTCACGCGGTCGATGCAGATCAGGTGACCCTTGGCGTCCAGGTATCCGGCGTCGCCCGAATGGAGCCACCCGTCCCCCCTGGTCTCGACGGTGGCGTCGTCGTTTTTGTAGTACCCGATGAACAGGGCCGGGCTGCGGGAAACGATCTCCCCCACGCCTTCGGGGTCCGGGTTGTCGATCTTCAGATCGGTTTCCGGAATGGGTTTGCCCACCGTGTTGGGGTCGATGTCCCCGTCGTGATGGACGCACGAAATGCCCGAAATTTCGGTTTGGCCGTAAATCTGTTTCAGATTCACTCCCAGGGCGTGGAAAAAGCGGAACACATCCGGCCCCAAGGCCGCGCCGCCGGTGGTGGCGGAACGGATGTGGGTGAACCCCAAACGGTCTTTCAGCGTCCGAAAGAGGCAGACCCAGGCCAGGGCGTACAGGAGCCGCCAGCCAAAAGGAACGGATTTTTTGTCGAATTTGAAATCCGCGATCCGGTACCCGATGGGCATGAGCAGCCGGTACGCCACCCGCTTGAACCACGAAGCGTCCATGTGCTTGACCATGACGCTTCGGGACAGCCCTTCCCACACCCGGGGCGGGGAAAACATGACGTTGGGGCCGATCTCGTACGTGTCGGCGTTCGCCGTTTCGGGAGATTCGGGAAAATTCACGGTGAACCCAATGGCCAGGCTCGAGGCCACCGCCATCATCTGTTCGCCGATCCAGGGCAGAGGCAGAAAGCTCACGAATTCGTCGCTTTCGAGCTTTTTGTCCACCTGATTGAGGTTCAGGGCCATGCGGAGCATGTTGGAATGGGACAACAACGATCCCTTGGGGCTGCCCGTGGTGCCCGACGTGTACGCGATCAAGGCCACGTCCTCGGGCTGGACCTCGGCCAGGGTTTTTTCGAAAAATCCTGGGTGTTCCTTTTCGAACCGACGGCCCCGTTCCTCCACGTCCGGAAAAAACAGAAGCAGCGGATCGTCGTACGCCCGCATGCCCTTGGAATCGGTGTAAATGACGTTTTTTATCTTAGGGAGCTGGTCCTTCATATCCAGAATCTTGTCCGACTGCTCCTGGTCTTCGGCCACCACGAACTTGGCGTCGGCGTGATCGATCACATACGCCACTTCCGTCAGAATGGAATCCTGGTAAATACCGGCCGGGGCCCCCCCCAGGCACTGAGCGGCCAGTTCGGCCCAGACCCATTCCGGTCGGTTGTCGCCGATGATGGCCAGCTTGTCCCCTTTTTCAAAACCCAGGTCGTGAAGGCCCATGGCGAAGTACTTGACGTGCTCGTAATAGTCCTTCCAGGAATAGCTCTGCCAGATCCCGTATTCCTTCTCCCGCATGGCCACCTTTTGGTCGCCGAAGCGTTGATAATTCCGGAGCAGCAAGGCCGGCAGGGTCGTTTCGTCCATCAACGCCACCTTCCCTCGATTGGTTGGATTCCAAAAAGGGGCTCGTTTGGTCCCGGCCCGTTCTCCCCTTCGGGAACCACCTTTTTTCCTTTATGAATCCGGTAAAAAGGCCAAGGGGGTTCCGAAGTCCGGATCGGACCCGGGAAAACCCCTTACACGCCCAGTTTCGAGTACGCCGATTCGGTGTCGCCCAAATACGCCCGAACCACGTCTTCATTCTTCTGAACCTCGATGGGCGAGCCTTCGGCCAGCTTATGGCCGAAATCCAGCACGCAAACCCGGTCCGAAATATCCATCACCACGCCCATGTCGTG
>JAGVGV010000096.1 GCA_020056895.1 Deltaproteobacteria bacterium | reverse complement strand
TCCGTTCCGCGCCCCGGTTGAACGATACGATCCGGCGGCCCAGATCCGTGGTGATGATCACGTCCGTAGTGTTTTCCACGATGGCGTTCAGGTAATCCTTGGTGGCCTGGAGTTCGGCCTGGGCCTTTTTCCGAAGGGTAATGTCCTGACTGATGCCCACGGTGCCGATGGTATGGCCGTCGTTGTCGGTCAAAAGGCTGATGGTGGCGCTGATGTCCACCAGGCGGCCGTCTTTGCGCCTTAACTTGGTTTCGTAATTTGAAACCGCGCCGTCGAAATGTTCGATCCGCCGGATCAGCGACCGCCGTTCCTCGGGATTCAGATAAAACATTTCCACGCCGTGGCCGATCACTTCGTCCCGGGAATAGCCCAAAATCCGTTCCGCGCCCCGGTTGAATGATACGATCCGGGCTTCGGTGTCCGTGGTGATAATCATGTCGAAGGCGTTTTCCACCACGCTGTTGAGGTAATCCCGGGTGGCCTTGAGCCGGCGCTCCATGGCCACTCGTTCCCTCAGGTCGGTGAAAATACCCACGATGGCCACTTCCTGGCCCCATTCGAAAATGCTGGAAAGGCTCAAGGAAACCGGCAGCCGTTCCCCGGATTTGGCCACCAGGGTCACTTCGGTGGGATGGAGCACGCCCGGCGGGCCGTCCCGGTCATCGTCCTTCCGGAGCCGCTCCGCCAGCGCGATCGCCATGCCGGGTTCGAACAACCGGGTTACGGGCAGACGGCTGATGACATCGCTTTCGGTCCAGCCCAGCATGCGGCTGGCGCCCTGATTGAACAGGAGGATGTTGCCGGAAACGTCGGTGGCGATGATGCCATCCACCGAGTTGATGATGATCTTGCGGAGGAACTGGTTGCTCTTGACGAGTTCCCGCTCCATGATCTTGGCCAGGGATACGTCGCGGAACGAAAAATAGGCTTCGTCCCCCTCTTCGGGCGCGATCAGCCCCACATCCACTTCAATTTCCTGGCCCCAGGCCGGAATGACCTTCAGTTCGGCGGTCTGGCGCTCGCCGCGAGCCCGGCGGGCATCGCCCTGAAGCATTTCCAGATCATCCAAACTGGCGGGAGCGAACAGATCGGCCAGGGACCGGCCCACCACGTCGCGGCGTTCGTAGCCAAACAGATGGGCGGCCGACTGGCTGGCGAAAACCACGCGGTCGTCCGAGCCCACGATCAGGAGGCCGTCGGTGGCCAGTTCGGCGGCGGTTTCGAATCTCTGGCGATAATCGGCCAAAGGCGTTCCCAGGCATTCGTCGTGGGGTGCCCCAAAACGGCCGCCAAAGGCGCCGCTCCGGGGAGCGCGGGATGGTTCCCGTGATGATCCCCAAATAATGCGGCTGCCCTTCCCCATGGCGACGAACCCAGCCGCGTTATTTAGGTTCAATAGCCTTATACTAACGGAAAATCGGGCCAGGGTCAAACCCTTGACGACGAGGAATCGTGGAAATATCCAGGTTTCGGGGGAAGAGCCATGGCGGGGCGGACGGATCGTGTCGGAATCATCGTGATCGTCCGGTCGAGGGCGCCGGAGGGCCGGGCCTCGCCCCTCCGAAAGGAACTCCCGGCCGCGAAACGCCGGAGGCCGTCCGGGCTGGTTTGGGCCGGTGGAACGGAAGGCCGGTGGATGGGGGAGGCCCCCATCCACGACCGCGAGGGTTCGAGCCAGGGGGAGAAAAGCCTCGAACCCGTGCGGAGGATTATGCCTATGTCATTTCAATTTTTCGTTACCGGAGTCGTACACCGGGGACGGAACCACCATGGCCCGCCGTTTTTCGTCCAGGATGTCCACCATCAACGCGGTTCCGGGGAATGCCAGATCGGATCGGACGTAGCCCAGGGCCAGGCTTTTTTCCACGCGGTAACCGTATCCCCCCGACGTTACGCGGCCGACCACCTCATCGCCCAGAAGTATGCATTCGTCGCCGTATGCGTCCGCGTCCCCGGCATCCACCTCGAGGCAGACCAACCGCGTGGGAATTCCTTCCCGCTTATGCCGGATCAGAGCCTCCCGGCCGATGAAATCGCCCTTGTCCAGCTTCACGAAGGCATCCAGGCCGGCCTGGAAAGGCGTTTCTTCGCCGCACAGGTCAGCCGCCATCAGATACCCTTTTTCCAACCGCATGGAGTTCAGGAGCGCCCGCATGCCGCAATCGGCCAGCCCAAGGTCTTCGCCGGCCGCCAGGATATCCTGGTACAAGGTCCGCTGATAGGCCAGCGGATGGTGCAGTTCCCAGCCCAGCTCCCCCGCGAAATTGATGCGCATGGCCAAAACGGGCGATACCCCCACGTGGATGTACCGGCAGGCGCGGTACGGAAAGGCCTGGTTCGACAGATCGGCGTCCGTGATCCGCGACAAAAGCTCCCGGGAACGGGGACCAATGACCACCAGAACCCCCAGGTCCTGAGTGACGTTTCGGATCTGGGCGTCCAGGCCCGCCGGCAGGTGGTGTTCCAAGTGGTGCTGGAACTTGTTTTCGGCCGCGGCCGCGGTGACCAGATAAAAGCGGTTCTCGCCCAGGCGGGCGATGGTCAGGTCTTCACCGATGAACCCTTTGGGAGAAAGGGTCAGGTTGTATCCCACCCGGCCGAGTTTGGGCAGCGAACCGCTGGTCAGGTGGTCCAGAAATACCGGCGCGGCGGGGCCGGAAAGTTCGAACTTGCCAAAAGCGCTCAGTTCATACACCGCCACTCGGTCCCGCGCCGCCCGGCATTCCTCCCCCACCCGGTCAAAACAGGCCGGGTTCCGGCGGAAGGAGAACCGGTTCGGGTCGGCGGCGTTTTGAGGCGCGAACCAGTTGGGCCGTTCCCAGCCGTACCGAACGCCGAACACCGCCCCCCGTTCCTTTTGCAGATCGTAAATGGGTACGGTCCGGATCGGCCGGCCGGCTTCCCGTTCCAGGTCCGGGTACGCGGGCTGGTACTGGAGCCGGTACGCTTCGTGAACCTTGGCCAGAGTGTATTTTTTGGATGTCCATTTGCCGAACCGCCGGGGGTCCAGGGTTGAAAGGTCCATCCCCGGTTCCCCTTCCACGATCCATTCGGCCAGGTATTTTCCCACTCCGCCGGCCTGGGTGATGCCGAAATTGCATCCGGCCATGGAATAGAAGTTCGATACGCCCTGGATGGGCCCCAAAAGCTGCTGGCTGTCCGGAGTATAGGTGATGGGGCCGTTTTCAATATGGCGGATGCCGGCTTCCTGAAGGATCGGCACCCGGTCCATGAGGGCCAGAATGTATTCCTGAATCCGTTCCAAGTCGGTCGGCAGACTGGTCTGAGCCCATTCCCAGGGGACATCGTGGGCTTTCCACGACCGGCACTTCGCTTCATAGGGACCCACCAGAAGGCTGCCCATTTCTTTCCGAAGGTAAAAAGGCACGTCCGGGTCCCGAAGGGAAATCAGTTCGCCCTCCAGGGCGGCGATATCCGGGATGTCTTCGAACAACAGGTGGTGGTGTTCCATGGGGATGATCGGCAGGTACACGCCGACCATGGCCGCGATCCGGTCGGCCCAGAGCCCCGCCGCGTTGACCACGATCGAACAAGTGATGTCCCCTTTTTCCGTTTGCACCCGCCATTCGCCCGACTTGGTTCGTTCCAGCCCCGTTACTCGGTTGAACCGATAGATTTCGGCGCCGCCGGTCCTCGCCCCCGTGGCCAGGGCCTGAGTGGTCCCGGCCGGGTCGCAGTGGCCGTCGTGGGGGTGGTACATGGCCCCGATCAGGCCGTCCGTGTGCATATAGGGGAACAACGCCCGGGCTTCGCCGGGGGATAGAAGATGGCATTCGATGCCCAAAGCCCGGTCCTTGGACTGGACATGGCGGTATTCGTCCATCCGGTCCGGGGTGGTGGCCAGCCTCAGGCTGCCCGTGGTGTGCCAGCCCGTATGCTGGCCGGTTTCCTTTTCCAGCCGCTGATACAGCTCGATGCTGTACTTATGGAGACGTGAGTTGCACCGGTTCCCCGTCCACTGAACCACGTTGCCCGCGGCCAGCCAGGTGGACCCGGAGGTCAGTTCGTTTTTTTCGATCAGAACCACGTCGGACCACCCCAGCTTGGTCAGGTGGTACAACACGCTGCAGCCGTTGATACCGCCGCCGATCACGACAACCCGGGCATGGGTTTTCATCGGAATGTCTCCTTTTCCATAAAGCGCCGTCCGCCGGGCTCGGACCCGTTCATGGCTGGCCGGCGCCGTTTCTCGTCATTTTGTTTCAGGAAAAGTATACCGCTTTCCGTCGGACCAGGTTTCAAGAACCTGGATTTGGTCCAACCGGTCCGGGTTCACCTTCAAGGGATTGTCGGAAAGCACCACCAAGTCGGCTCGTTTCCCGGGTTCCAGGCTGCCCAGTTGGTCGTCCATGAACAACTGCCAGGCCGCGTTGATGGTCAGGGCCTTGAGCCCTTCTTCCACCGAAACCGCCTGGCCCGGTCCGATCAGGGCGTTGTTTCTGGTTTTACGGGTAACGGCGGTCCGGAGCAGCTTGAGCGGTTCGGCCAGATACATGGGGGAATCGTTGTGGAGCGATCCGATCAATCCCTTTTTCCGGGCGTCGTTCATGGGCATCAACCGGTCCACCCGGTCCGGCCCCAAAATGTCGTCCCGAAGCGCTTCGCCGTAATAATGGATGTGGTTGATGTGCCAACTGATGGTCAACCCAAGGTCCTTGGCCCGCTGGAGCTGATCCAGCGGGAACAGGGCGCCGTGTTCGATCCGGTGCCGATGGTCCGGCCGGGGAAAGGCCTGAAGGGCGCTTTCAAACACATCGATCACTTCGCGGATGGCTCGGTCCCCCTGGGCATGGATGGCGATCTGCCGGCCCTGGCGGTGGTATTTCAGGATCAAGCCGGCCAGAACATCCTTGGGAATCATGGGGTACCCCCTCGTATCCGGAGGAACGCCCAGGCCCTTTTGCATCAGTTCGCCGTTCAGAAAAGGGTCGTCCAGCCACATGTTGCCGGTATACGGCGACCCATCGTACCAGAACTTGACTCCAAGGTTCTTGAACCGGGCCGATTCCGGTCCGTTTACGGAGGCCAACCCGGATTCCAGGTCCGTGGCCTTGTCCATGACGAAAACCCGAACGGGACTGTCGTCCGCTTCCGCCACGCGCCTCAAAAGGCCGAAAGCATCCGGAAAAACCGGGAAATCCCCCATCACGCCCACGGATGTGTATCCCGCCCGGGCGTACCGTTCCATTTGAGCCTTTAAAAGCGCGGCCCCATCGTATTGAAATTCCGAAAGGATGGAGACCAGGAACGGCAGGCCGGCGCCCTGTTCGATGAT
>JAGVGV010000116.1 GCA_020056895.1 Deltaproteobacteria bacterium | reverse complement strand
CGTGTTGGCCGTCGGCCCTGCCGACCAGGGCCATGCCCTGTTTTTTCCGTCATCCGCGAAAGGCGTTATCCATGGGAAGCCCCATCGTTATCAACACCTCCCCCATTTCTTTCTTCCTGTCTGGGTCCAGGGCCATGCCCTGGTGTTGGCCGTCGGCCCTGCCGACCGGGGGCCATGCCCTGGCCCTGGTCAGCTTCCGGTCAGGCGGTCCAAGAGGCCTTTCAGGCGGCCGGTGGTCACGCACTGGACGATCACCACGGTGATGTTATCCCGGCCTCCGCCGGCCAGGGCCAGTTCGATCAGGTCGTCCACCTTCTGCTGGAGGGCCCGGTCCAGCCCGAGCACCGTACCAATCACGTCTTCGGCCACCATGTCCGTCAGGCCGTCGCTGCATAATAGATAAATGTCGCCGTCCTGAAAGGTCTGGATGTTGAGGTCCGGGGCCACCATTTCCTTGATCCCCATGGCCCGGGTCAGGGTGTTGCCCATGCTGGCCATCATGGTGGAGTTGGGGTCGATCACGTTCTTGAATTGGGGATCATCGGAAAACCGGTGGTCAATGGTCATCCGTTCCAACACGGTCTCCCGATGCCTGAAAATCCGGCTGTCGCCCACGTTGGCGATCAGCACCCTGTCGCCATCTTGCAACAGGGCGGCCACGGTGGACCCCATGCCCTGGTGCTGCCGGTTTTCATGGGCCGATTCGTACACCACGGCGTTGGACAATAATATGGCTTGGATCAGCGTGTTGGCCTTGGGAGAAAGGTGCTCGTCGTGAAAGTGGTACCGGTCGCCATCGGCCTGGGGTTGATGCCCATACCGCCGGACGTAATCGGACATGGTTTCCACCACGATCCGGCTGGCCACTTCGCCGCTGGCCGCTCCGCCCATGCCGTCGGCCACCACGAACAGGCCCAGGCCGTCGTGGATGAAATGGGAGTCCTCGTTGTTGGACCGTTTCAGACCGGGATGAGTTCCGGCCGCGGCCACCAGCTTTTTCATCGAGGCCTCCTTTTTTCCCGTTTCATCCGTCCCCCTCTGGTCCGCCCGTTCGGCGGAACCCGGCCCGGATCCGACTGTGGGACCAGGCTCACCGGGCTGGGTGCTCAGGGCCCCATCCGGCCCGGATCAGCCGGCCGTCGCGCCCGAGGTCTTCCGGAGGGCCAGTTCGTCCATCTTCTTGCCCACGATCCGGAGATGTTCGGCCATCTGTTCCGCTTTCTGGTACCGCTTGTCCCGGTCTTTCACCAACGCCCGTTCCACGATCTGGACCACGGCCTTGGGCGCCTTGGGGTTGTGTTGCCCGAGCGGTTCCGGGTCTTCGCTGGTGATCTTGTAGATCAGCGTGGTCAGGTCTTCGGCCCGGAAGGGTTGAACGCCGGTAAGAAGCTCGTATAGCACCACGCCCAGGGAATAGATGTCGGTCCGGCCATCCACCTTTTTGCCCGTGATCTGTTCCGGAGACATATAAACGGAGTGCCCTTGACCACGCCGGTCTTGGTTTTGCTGGACGACATGGCCCGGGCGATGCCGAAGTCGGTCACCTTGGCCACGCCGCTTTTCAGATACATGATGTTGGCCGGCTTGATGTCGCGATGGACCACGCCCTTGCCGTGGGCGTACCCCAGGGCTTCGGCCACTTCCGCCACCAACCGGATCACTTCGCGGATGGGCAAAAGATTATCGGACCGGGCGTGTTCTTTCAGGTCATGGCCGTCCAGGTATTCCATGGCGATGTACGACAGGTCGTGGTCCTCGCCCGCGTCGTAGATGGTTACGATGTTGGGATGGGACAACAGGCCGGCGGTTTCGGCTTCGCGGAAGAACTGTTCCTTCAACCGAGCCGCTTCCTCCTCTTCGTATTCCTCGGTGAAGCGGATGGTCTTGATGGCGGTGTGGCGGCCGATTTTGGGGTCCTTGCCTTCGTACACAATCCCCATGGCCCCCTTGCCCAGTTCCTTGATGATCTCGTACCGCCCCAGCGTTGGCCGAGTGGTTTCGTCGATCACCATGGTCCCGTCCTCGGTCCGGGTCGCTCCGGTTCCCAGGCCGAAGATCATGGTTTCCGAGGCCGCGTTCAGTTTTTTGATCTTGGCCGCCGTGTCCTTGAAATTGGGGTCGTGGTCGGTGATGTACTGATACACGGCCACGGCCTTGTTGAACATTCTTTTGCGTTCGTAATCCAAAGCCAAGTTATAGAGGATGTCCTTCATGCCGTTGTCCATCGGCACCCGCCGGAACTTGTCGAAGGCCATATCCAACTGGCCCTGGCTTTGAAACGTGAGTCCCAGCATCCGGTTGACTTCGGCCGATTCGCCTTCGGCCTTGGTTTTGTGCGCTTCGCTGATGAAGAACCGGCTGGTGGTCACGGCCGCGTACCCGAACACGCAAAGGAGCACCGGGTAGGTGATCTTCAGCCAGATTCCGGGACCGACGAACAGATACACCCCCACGCCGATCAGCAGGACGATCAGCCCCAGCGTGGCGGTGGTTCCCACTCGGGGTTTGAGCTTGGGCAGCAGAACGGAAAGGAACGCGCCCACCAGAACCAGCAGCAGCAGTTCAACCAAGTCCAGCATCCCGGACCGGGTGATGAACCCGCCTGTCTGAAGGTTGTGGATGGCGTTGGCCAACAGCATGGTGGTGGACATGTTCTTGTCCACGGGCGTGACCCTGGGGGTGTCCACGCCGGCGGCGGACACGCCGATCAGGACCATCTTGTCCTTGAAGGCGGCGGCTTCCACCTTGTCGTTGAGTACGTCGAAAAACGAAAAGCGCTTGAACGCCCTGGGGTCGGTGAAGGTGATGTAAAAATCCAGGTTGGGGTTGGTGGGAACCATCATGGACCCGATCTGAAGACCTTCCCGTCCCTGTTCCGGCGAAATCACCCGGACGCTTTCCGGCTGGATATTCTGGGCCATCAGCGTGAGCCGCAACGCCAACGACGGCATGGGCAGGCCCTTGTAGTTCATGACCAACAGTTCCCGCCGGACCGCTCCGTCTTCCGGGTCCGGCCAGGTGTTGATATGCCCCAGACCGCTGGCCTTGGCGGCGAACAGGTCGATGGGCTGCGTGACCTTTTTGCCGGGGAACATGTACTGGAGCACCGGCCCCTTGGCCTGGGCCAGGCTGTTTTTTTTCAAGGCGTCCGGCGGATTGGGGTCTACCTGGGCGAACGAGCCCGGATCGAAAAAGAGGGGCAGCACCACGTCGCCGGCCTGGGTCAGGGCTTCGGCCAGCTTTTTGTCATGGTCCAGGTTTTCCCGGGCGGCCTGGAGCTTGGTCAAAAAGCCTTCGGCGTCGGCGCCGCCCGAAGCGCTGAACTTGGCCCGGAAGTCCGTTTCCAGTTCCTGAAGAACCATCAGGCCGTCCGCTTTTTCCGGTTCGGAATAGACCACCGCCAAGCCGATGTTTTTGGCCCCGTTCTTTTTCAGCTTGCCGATAATCTGGGCCATCATGGACCGAGGCCAGGGCCAGCGGCCCAGCTTGGCGATGGAATCGTCGTCCACTTCAATGACGGCGACGTCCGTGGGGGTTTCGGGACCGCCGGCCCGAAGGCGCATCCGCCAGTCATACGTGGTCAATTCCAGGGATTCCAGAAAGCCCACCCGGATAAAGGCCAGGATCAGGAAGATTACCGAAAGGATAAGGGCCAGCCAGAAGGCGGGTCGTTTCATGAACATGCCGGTTCCCCGCTCGCGAAAAGACGACCCGCCCCCGGATTTATGACTAGAAAGGGGCGAACGTCGGTCAAAGGATGTGGAAAAAACAGTGTACCCCAAAGAATATTAATACTTGGGCCGGGTTCGCGTCAAGGGTCCCGTGCGATTGGGGGAATTCGTTTGGTTGTGGGTGGCCGGGGCGGAGCATTCCGTCCTTTGGGGATTCGTCAACCCCTGAGCTGTCAGCCGTCCGCTTAAGTGGAAGAAATTCGTTTTTTGGAAAAACCAATAAACCCGCATCCTTTCCTTATGAACTGACCAGTGATCGCTGGCCGCCGCCAGCTTTTTCATATTGATCCGGCACAATGAATATTGATACGATTCAATATGAATTATAAATTGTGCTTGACAAAATCGTTTCGATCAGGCAAATTGAACTCAAATTGATTCGGTGGTGCCTATGGTTCAGATCACCGTGGACCGCGAAGCGGAAAAACCCTTGTATGCCCAGATCCGAGATGCCCTCTTGAAGGCCATCGAGGACAACATGCTTCAGCCCGGTGAACAACTGCCCACGGTGGCCGCCTTTGCATCCCGGATCGGAGTGACCGCCTGCACGGTCCGGCGGGCGTATGAAGATTTGACGAAAGTGGGCTTGGTCCGTTGTCAGGTGGGGCGGGGCACGTTCGTAACGCCTCCATCTGATGGTGATATTGCGCCGGGGCAAGGATCGCCGGCCGCTTCGGCATCGGCGCCGCCGCTTCGACGGCCGTTTGGCCTGGGCGAAGAAACCCGGGGCGCGGTCGATCAGGTGCGAAAAGGGATTTCCCGGAGCCTCGAAAGCCTGATGGCGCTTCAGGCCCGGCCGGGATTGATCCGGTTCACGTCCGGGATACCTGGCCCGTCCACGGTGCGGCCGGGGCTGCTCGAGGAAATGGTCCATCGAACCCTGGCCGGCGGCCAGGACCGACTCCTCGTTACCGGCGATCCTCAGGGGTTGCCGGAACTCCGGCAGGTTTTGGCCGATCGATATCAGCGGCGGGGCCTGGACGTGACCCCGGACATGATTCTGATCACCAGCGGAGCCCAGCAGGCGTTTTCGCTGGCGGCCGTGGGCGGGGTGGCCAAAGGCGGCGCGGTGGGGTGCGAAACGCCCTGCTATACCGGGATTCCATCGGTCTTCAAGACGTTGGGGCATCATGTGACGGCCGTTCCTCGGGATCGGGAAGGACCGATGGCGGACCGGTTGGAGTGGCTGGGGGATGGGACCGGAGCCTTGTTATACCTGGTTCCGGAACTGCACAATCCCATGGGCGCCGACCTTTCCGACGATCGACGACGGTACGTGGCGAACTGGGCCAATCGAAGGAACGGTTTGCTGGTCGCCGACGAAATTTTCAGCGATCTTCGGGTGGATGGTCCGGCCCCGGAGTCTCTTTTGGCCGCCGCCGGACCGGAGCGGACCGTTGTGGTCAGTTCGATGTCCAAGGCCTTCGCGACCGGTCTAAGGATCGGCTGGCTGGTTACGGCCCGGGACCGGATTCGGGCCTGGACGCCCTTGAAGAAGGCTCTGGACCTGGGCTGCCCGCCGCTCACGCAAATGGCGGCCCGGGAGCTTTTCGCCAGCGGTGAATACGATCTTCACGTCGAGCGAGTCCGCCAGGAATACCGCCGGCGGCGGGACGTGTTGATCGAAACGTTCGAAGAGCATATGCCGGCCGGGGTGACCTGGACCCGGCCGGCCGGCGGGTTCAACATCTGGGTGGAACTGCCGCCGGGGTATTCGAGCATCGTGTTGTTTCTCGTGGCCGTGGAAAAGGGGGTGTCGTTCATCCCTGGCCCGTACATGGACATGGATCATCGGTTTGTCCATGCGTTTCGCCTTAGTTTTGGCGATACGGACGTGGATACGATCCGGGAAGGGGCCGAACGGCTGTGCGCCGCGGTGAACGAGGTGGTCCAGGAACGCCCCTCGGACGCCGGTCTGGGCGGATTGGGGGATTTTCTATGAGGTGTCAATAAGAGTGGGATTGGACGTCACAACGCGTATTCTTTCCGGTTTTTCTGTTTTTCCGCCCGAAACCGGGCTAAAGGTTCCGGCTTTGGGCCGGGAGGCTTGTCATGTCGGATTTATGGCTGATTCCTTACGCGCGTATCCGCCAGGACGAAATCGGCCGGGAACTGGCCCGGTTGCGGTTGGTCCGCGAAGCGCTGGCGCCCCACGAAAACCGCCCCGTCCGTGACCCCTGGCTTTTCCGCCTGGGCATGCGGTTCGTGGCCTGGGGCGAATACTTGAAAAAACGATACGGTCATCCCCAACCATCCCCCCAACCCCAGCAGTGCTGCTCCGCCTGATCCCCCCATGGGGGAATCTTTTCCGAACGGAAGGGGTTCCCCCTTTCCGCTTTCCGGGCCGCGGAGTCAGGGCGTTCCGAATGAAATGGAAAAGGTAAAAATGCCGAAAGTGACCAACGGATATATCATCTCCATGACCGGGATCGTGCTCTGGTCCACCACGCCGATTTTTATCGGCCATCTGGTTACGAACCACCACATGCCGGCGCTCCTGTTGTCGTTCTGGCGGAATATCCTGGTCTGCGCGATATCGGCTCCGGTGTTGTATCTGATCCGCCGCGCCCTGCTTCGCGTCCGGCCCGACGAGGTTTGGTTTTACATCTGGTTCGGCCTGGTTCTGTCGCTGTTCAATTCCATATGGATATTGTCGGT
>JAGVGV010000093.1 GCA_020056895.1 Deltaproteobacteria bacterium | reverse complement strand
TATTCGGTTTCCGCGCTTCGTTCCTCGAACCGCCACCCGGCGCAGCCCTGGGGGTGGTTGAGTTCCACCACGCGGATGCGGACCGTTTCAAAGTCCAGGATTTCCCAGAATCGAACGTCGCGGAAGGCGTCCCGCGAATCGTGGGCTCCGCCAATGGCCGGCATCTGATCCAGGTGCCGGGGAAACTGGATGCCATCGTACAACCCGGTGAGCTGGCGGTTCAGATTGGTCAGCGTGGTGGGCATTTGAAGCGTAAAAAAGTCGATATGATGCCCGGGCAAAAACATGGGGGCGAAAAAGCCCATGCCGAAGGTATGATCCAAATGAATGTGGGTGATGAAAATCCGGCCTCGGATTTTATCCAATCTTCCGGCCAGATGTTCCTTCATCAATTTGTTGCCCAGGCCAAAAAGGCCGGTGCCCATATCAATGATGAAGAGTTCCTTGGTATCTTTGTACGACGTCCAGATTTCGTAACAGGTGGTGTTTCCGCCAAACCTTCGGGTATCGAAGGTCATGGTCGCGGGCGAAGGCAGGCTGCCGCGGCATCCCCAGACTTTGAAGAACATAACGCCTCCACACAACGGGAGCCTGGATTGGCTCCTGGATGCCGCGTCCCGGTGTTCCGCGCTGGCCGGAGTCCCTGGGATCGGCCGCAATTGAAGACGGACGGACAAGAAGCAGGATACCATAACGTCGGCGAGGCGGTCAAGGCCCTTGGGTCCGGTTTGTTCACCCGATCGGGTTCAACCGGTCCGATCCAGTCCCTGGATCATGGCCCGAAGGGTCGGACCGGCCGGCCCCTGGAGCACAAGGTGGGCTTGTTCGTCGTAGGGGGTGGGCTGAGCATTCAGAATCACCAGCCGGGCGCCATGGTCCAGAGCCAGGCCCGGCAGGGATGCAACGGGGTAAACGGTCAGGCTGGACCCTACGGACAGGAACAAATCGGCCGTTTGGGCCAGATCCACCGCCCGTTCCAAGGCCCGGGCGGGCAATTCCTGCCCGAAACTGATGGTCGCCGGTTTCAGCCATCCCCCGCAGTCGTCGCAATGCGGAACCGGATTTTCCGGCGTGACCCGGGCGAGTATGTCCTGGGTGGAATAATCACGGCCGCAGGCCAGGCACAAGGTTCGATCGATCCGGCCGTGGAGCTCGATCAGCCGTTCCGGGGACGTTCCGGCTTGGGCGTGGAGTCGGTCGATGTTCTGGGTGATCAAGGCCATGAGCCGGCCCCGGCGCTCCAGTTCGGCCAGAGCCCGGTGGCCGTCGTTGGGCTGAACTCGGATGAAGGGCGGGAAAAATTCGAGGTACCTGGCCCAATATTCCTTCCGGGATTCCTTGGACCGGAGGAATTCGGGGTACGAAACCGGCCGATAACGGCTCCACAGGCCGCCGGGGCTCCGAAAGTCGGGCAGGCCCGATTCCGTGCTGATTCCCGCGCCGGTCAGGACCACCAACCTTTGGGCTTGGCGGACCCAATCCACGAATGTTCCCACAAGGTTGGCCATGGGCGGCAGAATAGCACGGACGGCAAGGCGTGGGAAGAGGGGGGCCGCCGTGCGAGGGGAGGCTTGGGGGGGGAATATTTGCGGGCCTTCCGTTTTGGGTGGCATTCGCGGAATGGGTACAAATATTAGAATATTTCTCTTGACATCGTATACAGCGAGGTATACGTTTCCCCCCAACAACCAACCCGAGGACCACCGTGCCCAAGGCCCGAGCCCAAATCTTCGAAGCCGTCCGAAGCGAAAAAGCGCCCCAGCGCATTATCGGCCAGATCCGAACCGCCATTTTGGAAGGCAAGCTCAAACCCGGCGACCGCCTGCCCCCCGAACAGGAACTCACGCTGCATTTCGGCGTCAGCCGCCAAACGCTCCGCGAAGCCCTCAGAGCCCTCGAATACCTGGGGTTGCTGGAAATCCGGGCCGGGCTGGGGGGCGGAGCCTTTGTTTCGCCCGTGGATATGGGCGTGGCCAAGGCCGGACTGGCCAATTTTCTCCATTTCCAGAACATGTCCATCGGCCACTTGTCCGAAATCCGGAAAGCCTTGGAACCCCTTTCGGCCCGGCTGGCCGCGACCCGGATGTCCCCCATGGACTGGATCCGGATCCGGACCATTCAGGATCAGTGGCGGTCGGCTTTGGCCGGGGATCGGTTCGACGAACTGGTGATGCTGGGCATCTCGTTCCACCGATCCATCGCCGAAGCCACCGGAAACCCGGTGCTGATCCTGATGCTGGATTTTATTGAAAATATTCTTACGGAGGTCAAGCGGGTGCTGAAACCCGACATGGCCTTTTTCCAGCGGGTGGCCGACCAGCACGATCTGATCCTGGCCGCCATCGAAGACAAGGATCCGGAACGAGCCGAACACGCCATGTACGACGACGTGGCCACCGTGGAAGAAGAATTGATGCGGCTGGCCCAGGATCATTCCGAGATTCGTTGGAGCTGACCCCGGGGGACCGCTCCGGCGGCCCGGTCCAAGATAACGTGCCGAATGAACCCAAAAATGGAAACCAGACGATTTTCCCATACCCCCCAAGGAGGCGGTCCCATGGCGAAGAAACTGAAGAATTACATCAACGGCGAATGGGTGGACAGCGCGTCCGCCGACGTTCGCGACATCCTGAACCCGGCCACCGGCGAACTACTCAGCCAGGTACCTATGTCCACTCGGGACGAAACCAACGCGGCCGTCGAAGCCGCGGCCAAGGCCTATCCCGAATGGCGGAACACGCCCCCCGTGGCCCGGTCCCGCTTCCTTCACCGGATGATCCCGTTGCTGGAGGAACGGTTCAACGAACTGAGCCAGGTGCAAACGAGGGAACACGGCAAGACCATCGATGAATCCCGAGGCGAATCCCGCCGGGCCATCGAAATGATGGAAACCGCTTCGGGCATCCCTTCGCTGATGCAGGGTAACCTTCTGGAAGATATTGCCTCCGGCATCGACGAATATAGCGTGAACCAGCCCATGGGCGTTTTTTCCTGCATCGCCCCCTTCAATTTCCCGCTCATGGTGCCCCTGTGGTTTTTGCCCTTCGCCATCGCCTGCGGGAATACCTTCGTGGTCAAATCGTCCCCCCGCACGCCCATGAGCCAGGTGGAACTGTTCAAGGCGTTTGACGAAGCCAACCTGCCTCCGGGCGTGGTGAACCTGGTCTCCGGCGACGTGGATTCGGCCGACGCTCTGATGACCCACCCCAAGATGGAAGGCGTGACCTTCGTCGGCTCCACTCCGGTGGCCCGGGCGGTGTACAAGAAGTGCGGCGATATGGGGAAGAGGGTGATCGCCCAGGGCGGGGCCAAGAACTACGTGGTCATCATGCCCGACGCCATGATCGATCAGGCCATGGTCAGCCTGGTGGCTTCGTTCTACGGCAACGCCGGTCAGCGCTGCCTGGCGGCGTCCAATCTGATCGTTCTGGGCGACGACAAGTTCCACCGCGAATTCGTGGACAAGTTCACCCGGATGGCTCAGGCCATCAAGGTGGGCAATGGTCTGGATGAATCGGTCCAGATGGGTCCCTTGCAGAACAAGGCTTCGAAGGAACGGGTGGTCGGATACATTGAAAAGGGTCTGGCCGAAGGGGCCAAACTGACTTTGGACGGCCGCCAGGTGCGGATCGACCCCAGCCTTTCACCCGACTGCTTCCTGATGCCTTCGGTCTTCGAAAACGTATCGCCCGATATGACCATCGCCCGCGAAGAAATCTTCGGCCCGGTGGCATCGGTCTTGCGGGCCGGCAGCCTGGACGAGGCCATCGACATCATCCACGCCAACCCGTACGGCAACGCGGCCTCCATTTTCACTCAGAACGGCAAGGCGGCCCGCCGGTTCCAGCACGACGTGGTGGCCGGCAACGTGGGCGTGAACATCGGCATCGTGGCGCCCATGAGCTTCTTCCCCTTCGGCGGTCGGAAGGATTCGTTCTTCGGCGTGGTGCATGGCCAGGGCCGGGACGTGATCCGGTTCTTCACCGAACCCAAAGTCGTCATCACCCGGTGGTTCTGATGAAACTCAATACCATGGCCGCGGTCATGACTCATGTTTCGAAGCTCGAAACCGAGTCCGCCGCGTATTACGAAAAACTGGCCGGCCGGTTTTCCGGCCTGGCCGGGCTTTTGGAAGCCTGGGCCAAGGAAAACCGGCGTTTTGAAAAGAACATCCGGCAGACCTATTACGGCGTGATTACGGATACGCTGGAATCCAACTACGCCTTCGAAGGTCTGGATACGGACGAATTCGACGTGGCCTTGACCGAACCGGCGGATGAGGCCCAGGCCAAGGCCGCAATGCGGAAGGTGGAAGCCGGGATCCGGGGTTTTTACCTTAAGGCCGCCGCCATGTCCGAAGGCCTGATGGCCGACGTGCCTCGGGTGCTGAAAAAGATCGCCGGCGTTCGGGCCGAACGGATCGAAGAATTGTAACAAGAATCGTCATAAAGCCTCTGCTCCCCTGTCCGGCGGTTTCCGGCATGGAACCGCCGGACCGGAATCCCCCCTTCGCCCAGAAACCTTGGGAGAAGGCCTGAAGGGGACGGCGCGAAGCCGCTGGCCCCATTTGGAGGAAACGACTCATGGACAAGGCCGAAATCCGCAAATACGACCGGGAACACCATCTTCATTCCTGGTCCGTCCAGGGCGCTCTGGACCCCATCGTCATCGACCGGGCCGAAGGGTCCTGTTTTTTTGATATGGACGGAAAACGGTACCTGGATTTTTCGTCCCAGCTCATGAACCTGAATACCGGCCACCAGCATCCCAAGGTGGTCCAGGCCATCAAGGACCAGGCGGACCGGCTCTGCTTCGCCGCGCCGGGCATGTCGTATTTGACCCGGAGCCAGCTCGTCAAGGCGCTCATGGAAGTTACTCCGGGCGACCTGAACCATTTCTTCTTCACCCTGGGCGGGGCCGAAGCCAACGAAAACGCCATTAAAATGGCTCGGCTGTACACCGGCAAGTTCAAGATTCTGTCCCGGTACCGGTCGTACCACGGGGCCACGTACGGAGCCATCACGCTGACCGGCGACCCCCGGCGGCCTCCGGTGGAACCGGGCATCCCGGGCGTGATCAAGATTCTGGACCCGTACTGCTACCGCTGCCCCTTCGGCCACACGTACCCGGCCTGCAACGTCCAGTGCGCCCGCCACGTGGAAGAAGTGATCCAATACGAAAACCCCAACACCGTGGCCGCCATTATCATGGAAGGCGTGGTGGGGTCCAACGGCCTGTTCATTCCGCCGCCGGAATACATGCCCATGGTGCGGGAAATCTGTAACAAATACAACGTGCTGTTTATCAGCGACGAAGTGATGAGCGGGTTCGGACGAACCGGCAAGTGGTTCGCCGTGGACAACTGGAACGTGGTCCCGGACATGATGACCATGGCCAAGGGCCTGACCTCGGGGTACCTCCCCTTGGGCGGCGTGGCCGTTTCCAAAAAGATCAGCGACCATTTCCAGGACAAGATGCTCTGGGGCGGCCTGACCTACAACGCCCATCCGCTTTGCTGCGGCGCGGCCGTGGCCACCATGCAGGTGTACCACGAGGAAAAACTGGTGGAACGGACCGCCGAAATGGGCGGGTTCCTCATGGATCAGTTGAACGCTCTGAAAGAAAAGCACCCCTCGGTGGGCGACGTTCGGGGCCTGGGGCTTTTCACCATCATCGAACTGGTGAAAGACCGGAAGACCAGGGAACCGCTGGTGCCCTGGAACGCGGCCGGCGCGGACCTGGCCATCAACAAGGAAATCAACAAGCGGCTCCTGGCGGGCGGCGTGTACACCTTCGTCCGGTGGAACTGGATCTTCGTGGTGCCGCCTCTGGTCATCACCAAGGACGAACTGGTGGAAGGCCTGAACGTGATCGATCAGACCCTCACCTGGGCGGATGGGCAGCTATAGCGAATAGCTTGCTCTGTATGGGGCGTGGCATGCCACGCCCCATGCATATTAACCAAAAAAGCTGGAGCCTCCGGAACCAACGATAGGAAAGATATTCACGGGAAAATACAGTTAACATATTGTTATATATTAACAATTATCCATTTAAACACGTGTTTGAGCCGGCGCGTATGCGGCCTCGCCCCCCTTCCTTTCGGCCCTGCCCCTTTTTCTCAGCCCCCCCAACGTCGTTCCGCCCTCCCGGTTCTCATAGCCATGCCAAACCTGATCGGAAATGGTTTTGGTTCGTTTTTCTTCCTTCCCTTTTCCCCAAACCCATCGGAACCAAAAGGATTTCTTGACAGGTTCGGCCCCGGCGAGCGAAAATGTGGGCCGGGCGGGTCATCGGCTCGCGGTATAACCGCGTTAACTATTGGACATTCCTTGGGATCAGCCGGTTGGGGAATTCCCCGGC
>JAGVGV010000334.1 GCA_020056895.1 Deltaproteobacteria bacterium | reverse complement strand
GGAATGTGAACGAGCCTCCCAAGTCGGAACCGCTCAAAGTTTACGGTTCGGGAGGTTCTCATGGCAGGCCAACAAAGTCAATGCCCTGCGGTTTGGAAATGCAAGTATCACTTGGTCCGGATCCCGTAAAATTTGTTCAAGTTCCGGGATCGGCCGGTGCGTGAGTTTTGGGTCATGCCGAAGTAGTCGAGGACCGGACGAATGTTGCGTACGAGTTGCCGCATTTTTTGGGCGACGTTGGTGACACCCTTGGATTTGAGAAGTCCGACGGTAAACCTACGGAGCCGCGAGATGTTTTCCGGTCCTTGGCCTTTGCTGATCCGGCCGCGGTCTTCGTCATGGTTCCAGTCGCTAACCCAATGGCAGCTGTTCTCGATGCACCAATGGCCTGGGTTGTCCGCCGGAATGGCTTTGGTGTCGGCGTGGTCCGGAGTTTGGCGGGTGACGCCAAATGAAAAAGACCTAAAAAAAGGTCGATCGAGTGATAGCGTGAGGTGTAGGTTGGCCAAACTGCTAAAAATCGCGGAACCGGAAAAGATTCGGGACGCGGCGGACGCCTATTTCACGACCAACGGGGACGCCCGGTTCGTCCGCCGCCTGGGCGTGATTCTTCTGGTATGCGACGGACAGCCCATCGGCCGGGCGGCCCCTGGGCCGCCGCCCGACGGCCTTAAACCCGGATTTAACGGTTAGGTTTCTTTCGAGGTGACGAAATGCGCACGCGAAACACAAAGTTCGGGAGATTTTCAGCCGCGGGCATATCACCGGATACGCCGAGGTTTAAAATCTCGAAACAAGTGTTGCCGCAAGCAGTTCGACACCGCGATAGAAGGTAACTGTAAAAACCGGGTTTAATCCACGAAAATCTTGCCGAAATTGGCCGTGGTCAAAGGATCGTTGAGATAGAAACCCAATCCTATTTTTTGTACGGATTCCATGGCCCGCTCATCGTACACAGGCATCTGGACGTCCGGAGCCTCATCCGCGGATACATTCTGGGCTATTTCGATGCATTTTTCCATCTTCGCGATCGAAAAATCCACCAGCAGCCGGAGAAAAGCGAAGGGGTGCCGGATCATGTGGAATCCATATTTCTTGCACAGCGCCTGGCCGCGGCGAGCGTCCTGGAACGCCTTTTCCGTGGGATGTTCCTCGTTGGTCGTGCCCGCGCTTTGAATGGAGGGCAGATCGAGCATCATATTGAGATGGGCCATGAGCAGGTTGAGAATCTGATGGCTGATCAGGCCGTAGTTGGGGTTGTATTCCACCCGAGGATCGGCGATGGTGGGGAACCCGCCATGAACGCACACCGCGCCGGGTTTGAGAAGCTGGGCCACGCAAATACCGAAAAGAACCTCGGCGTGGGTGGCGGCCAAGACGCCGTTGTAACAAAACGGAGCGCTGATGCCGGCCAAAGGCATGGCCGAGATAAAGACCGGCAGACCAGCCTGAACCACTTGCACGAACATATCGGAAAAGTTTTCGTTAACCTCCAAAGGCGGCCGGGTCAGGCAGAAGACGATCATAACATTTGGCCGCCGGTTCCAAACGTCCTTGGCCTTGGCCAGGGCTTCGGGAGTGGTTACGGCGAAGTACAAGGGTTTTCGGCAATTCTGATCCAGAATGCCGATCTGTTCCTCTTCGAACTTCAACTTGACGCCGCGCCCCATGCCGGCCACGATCGAGCTTTGATCGGCAATGCGGGCGATTCTGGCCACGTCTTCAGGCCGGGGCATAACGCCGCCCTCGCCTTTGGCGTCGTCATACAGGTAAGGGGCCGTACCGCCTACGAAAAAGCTATTCCGGGGAACGAAGAAATCATCGATGCCCGGCGTAGTGGCCAGGCATTTTTCCACCAGATCGCGGGTGAGATAGATCCGGTTATCATATAGATACGCCTCGCCCAACAGTTCATGTCGCCGGAAGGCTTCCACAATGGTCGGCTGCTTGCAGCCCACGCCCAGGTTTTCCAGCATCCATAAGGCATCCTGGTGAACCCGGAAAAGCATGTCGACCGTGGTTTCCCCCAAGAGGGATTGGGACTTGGCGATTTGCGCCTGATTCATGATTGAAGCTCCATGATTCGTTGACCGCTTTTGGCGGTTTCAGGATTCATCCTCTTGGTCAAGGGGATGAGGAGAGGTTTGGGGGCCATAGAGAATCCGGCCCAGTTCACGGTGCGTGAAAAATGGATTGTCGTTCTGCAAGTAGGGTAGCATGATCCGTTTTTGTCTCAATACTTCCCGATCGATCTCCCCATGGATTTCGTCCGGCTGGTACAATGCGGCCTTCGCCATGATTTCGCCATAAGGATTAAGGATTTCGCTGCCGCCCCAAAAACGAAACAAGGTTTCCTTGGTGAGGATGGTTTCGCATTGATCCGGCTTGGGGTTGCGGCGGGCGTCAGGCTGGGATATTCCGGCGGAAAAGGATTCCTGGCCGGCGCGGTTCGCCGAGATGTTGTAAACGCCGAAAACGCGGCTGTAAAAAGCGTTGATGATGCTCCAACTGTCGATGTTGGAAAAACGTTTGCCCATCGCGTTGTCGGTTGAATTGATAATGGACAGGAATACATTGGCTTTTTGGCAGATACCCAAGTATGGTAGCGAAGGGTGCCAAAGATCGCTGCAAATGAACACGGCGATGGTAAAGCCCATGTACTGGAAAACGGGCACATGTTTCCCCGAAGAGAATAGTTTCCGCTCCTCAAAGAGGCCGTAATTCGGCAGGTTCAACTTGCGAAAAGCGAATTGGAGCCGGCCGTCGATGGCCACCAGGGCTGAATTGTAAAAATTCAGAGACGGTGATTCCTCGATGAACCCGACCACCACGGCCGTGCCGCCCGACGTTTCCACCAGTTTGCGTATTTCGGGCGAATCGAGCCGGAGGGCCACCTGGTGGAAGTCCTGCCCAACGAAGTACCCCGTCAGGGCCAGTTCCGGAAAAACGATGAGGTTCGCGCCCTGTTCTTTCCCGCGATTGATCTTTTCAATCACATCGGCCAAATTGGCCTCAAGGTCCAACAAAACCGGATC
>JAGVGV010000143.1 GCA_020056895.1 Deltaproteobacteria bacterium | reverse complement strand
CGTTCCGCCTGTTTCCCCTTCCCGAGTCCATTGATTTTTATTGATAAAATTGGTATAATCACCACTCGGTAGGGGGAACACGAAACCAGGGGGACTATACGCATTTTTCGGGAAATCATGCCCGGGGGTAAGCCATGACGTATGACGAATGGATCAACCGGACCAAGGCGGGGTGGAACAAACCCCGAAGCGGCAAGCTGAAGGCTTTGGATCTGGCCTTGAAAAAGTATCTGGCGGTTCCTTCAACGGAGCGGCTCCGGGCGCTCGACCGCGCCTTGACGGCATGGAAGGATTCGAAGCCGGACTGGAAAACCAGCATCCGCAACAGGGACGGCGCGGTGACCGAGCTCACGGAATTCGTGGCCCAAAAGCTGGGGTATAACCAAATCCACGCGCCGGTGGTCCAAGAGGTCTTGACCAAAAGCCAAACCTTGCTCCAAAACCAGGAAAACAGCGAATACCAGGTGACCGCCAAGGTCAAGCAGAAGCAGGTGTATCAACCCCCCTGGACAGTCAAGACCAGCGTTATCCCCTGGACGGTGAACATGGGTTTCATCAAGCGGGGGACCGTGGTCAACGTCAACGTCCGTATCCTGGCCAAATTCGGGAATCACGCGGTCACGGACGAGATCAAACGGACCTGGAAAACGCATATCGAATCGGATTGGAACTGCGCGACGATCATCGAAAAGAACCGCCATCGGGACCTGATTTTCAACCTGATTTGGGTGGAGCCCGGCGATCCCAAGCCGTATTACGAAGTATGCGTGGACAGCCCGCCGCCCAAAGACCTGACCGGCCTGAGCCGGGATGAGGTGGCGGATTATTACCGTGAATCCACGATCCATATGGGCAAATGGGCCTGGACGGACCGCCAGGCCGTGGTGCACGAATTCGGCCACATGCTTGGCTGCCCGGACGAATACTTCACGGTGGAATTTACGGGCATGGGGCATGTATTCGATGACGCCATCTATAATCAGCCGCCCTTCACCACCAACAGCATCATGAACAATACAAAAAAACAGGGCCGGCTCTTCGACCGCCATTTCAACTTCGTCCGCAAGGCGTACAACGCCTGGCAGAAATGCATTCCGGCGGCGGAAATCCGCATCTTGAGGAACATCGGCCCCAGCGAACAGGAAGAAACCCAGCAATGGCTAAGGGCGAACATCATGTCGCGCCGCCAGGCCATGGGGTACGATGACGATTGAGGCGTGACCGGAGGGATTGGTTCCGGGGGCGGCGAGGCATGCCTCGCCCCTATAGCTGTTTTTTCGCGGTGTTTGTTCGTGTTTGTTTGAGGGCGGCCTGGAAGGATAAAACGAAATGATCTCCAAACCTTATGGACGGGTTGGAGGTGATCGCCCTTAAAGCCGGCGAGTACGGTACGGCGTTTAATCCATTCTCCCTATTTAAAATACGTTTGCACCACCCATTTGGCCACTTTAAATCCGGCAATGGCCAGGGCGACCATGGCCAAAAAGCCGAAAATGCCCAAAAAAGCATCCCGGAACCCGAAATCGCCGCGCTTTTGAGCTTTGGCTCGTTTTCTCCTCTCTTCCTCTTCCAGTTGCATCTGCTCCTGGTAAGAAAGACTCCTTTTCGCCACGTCCACGGCGGGTTTGGCCGGCTGAGCCGGAATGGGTTTTTTCGGTTGGGTCGGTTCGGGTTTTTTCGGTGGATTCGGCATCGTTCCAGTCCTCCGCCCTTAGGTTGCCTTGTATATTAACATTCACCACCGGTCGAGGCAACAGGTTCGCCCCCTTCGTCCCCTCTTCCCAAACAGCGGTCGGCCAGGGTGATCCAACGGCCGGACGCGCCGCCGAACAGGGATTCGAGCCGGCGGGCGTCGCGCATCCTTTTTTCCTGGCCGAAATCGTGGCAATACCCCACCCCGCCCAACACCTGAACCGCTTCGCCGGTCAGCCGGGCGGTTTCGGCGCCTACCAGAGTTTGAAGCGATAAAAACGAGGCGGAATCGCCGGGCCGGCCGGCTTCCATCGCCGCCGCCGCGTTGCTCAAGGCCGATCCGGCCAGATCGATCCAGGCCGCCATCCGAGCCAGTTTTCCCCGAATCATATCGTATTGGATGATGGTTCGGCCCCCCTGCCGGCGCCGGCGGGCATAGTCCCGAGCGGTCCAGTACGCGCCTTCCAGCACCCCCAGAGCCGTATAGGCCGCCATCAGCCGGAAAGGGTCCAGCCATTGGGCCAAATTTTTCAGGCCGCCGGGACGGATCAGTACACGATCCGCCGGAACCGCCGCCGCGCTGAAATACGCGTCCCGGACCGGGCAGGCCCGAAGCCCCAAGCCGATCACCGGGTCCCCCCAACGAACTCCAGCCTGGGACTCATCCACCCAGAACAGGCCGGCTCCGTGTTCGTGAACCCCAATCACCGCCGCGCCGGTACGATTCCCCCCGTCTTCGATCCCCCCCGCCAAAGACCGGGCCACACCGGAAAGTACAAACCCATCCCCCCGGGACCGGACGGTCAGGGTTTCGGGCGGGTCCTCCGGATCGTCGTACAACGGCCAAGCCAGGAAGGAAAAAGGAGTCTCGTTGGCCCAGGGAACCCAGGTTCGGGACAGGGCTTCCGATCCAAATTCCAATAGCGCGGCCCGGACCAGGGTCTGCACCAGGATCATCACCGCGGCCGACGCATCCACTCGGGCCGTATGACGAAGAATCACCGCCAAGTCCTCGAAGCCCAGCCCCGGGCCGCCATAGGCTTCCGGCGCCAAGGGCGTAAGCAACCCCAGCGCCGCCGCCCGTTCGTACACCAAGCGGGGAAAGTCGGCGAAGGGCCACCGATCCGCTTCGAGGGCCGCCGGAGCCCATTCCCGCCGGGCGAACCGATCCGCCAGATCCCCCAGAGCCCGGGTTTGTTCAGTCATGCCCCGCTCTCTTTCCTCGAAGAATGAACCCTTACGAACTAGTGACAAGTCACGCGTTAACTGGCGGTAGGCGTATTACCGACCAAGCCCATGGTCGCTACTTTTGTCCGACACTTGAAACGTGACTTGTCACTAGAACCCATCCCCAAAATATGGAGTTTGGCTTTGGGGCGAGGCGGAGGGGGGAAGCCAACCGGAGAAATACTGTAGGTATTCGAAGGATTGGCTTCTTCCCTCCAACGAAGCATCCAAGGCCAAAGAACTATTTCGGATCGGTTCCAAACACATCCACGCCCAGGTCCCGGGCCAGGAAGTGCTTGAACATGTGCAGCCGGTTCAGTTCGTTGGCGCCTTCGTAAATCTGGCCCAGTTTCGCGTCACGAAACAGCTTTTCGGCGCCGTTTTCGTGCCTGGATCCGGCTTCCCCCATCAGGTCCAAGGCCTGGTGGGCGTTGGCCAGCCCGGCGTCCGTGCCCGTTACCTTGGCCAGGCTGGAATAGAACTGCACGCGCTGGTGGTCGGTTACCGGCCGGCCGGCGAACAGGCGATAGGCTCTTCGGCGGAACCAGGCGTGGTGACGGAGCCGGGTCAGGAACCGGGTCCGGTACAGCCGGGCATACAACGCCGAATTGAGAAAACCGGGGATTTGAGCCGGCAAAAAGGCGGAACAAAGGGCGAAGGCGGCTTCCAGATACACCGCCCGAGCCTGGTGGACTCGGGCCAGCATCCGGATGAGGGTCTCCTGAACCCCTTGCCGGTCGATCATTCTTCGTCCTCGAACCCGATGCCAAGCGGCGAAATCGAGGGCGATTTCAAAGGCGCCCCGGGCCATGCCGGCGCCCATGGCGCCCACGGCCGTCCGGGTAATGCCCAATACGCCGTGGAGCAAGGCCTCGCCTCGGCCTGGAGGCAGATCCCCGGGCTGGGTGACGATCATGTCGCTGGGAACGAAGCAGTCGTCGAACACCAGTTCGCTGGCCGGCGCCGCTTTTTGCCCCATTTTTTCTTCCAGGGCGCCCAAGGAAAAACCGGGGGAATTTTTGGGAACCAGGAACAGGCCGATTTTGTCCAGGGGGTGGGTTCGGTCGTACGGGATGATGACCAGGTGCCAATCGGCCAAGTGGCCGGTGCTGATGAAGCACTTCCGGCCGGAAAGCACCGCGCCGCCCGGAACGGCCCGGGCCCGGGTGCACAAATCCGCCCGGGGAAACAGGTCTTCCTCTTCCACGTCCGACCCGGCGCCCGGTTCGGTGATGGCGCAATCGATCAAAAAAGGCCGGCCGGTTTGTTCACCCCGGACCACCAACCCGGCCACCCGGTCCATCAGCCGGAAATTGAAGGACAAAGCCAGCGCGGTCAGTCCCAGGTGATGACCGCCGATCAACCCCACGAAACCTGGGTCCACGGCGGCCAGTTCTTCCAGAACCGGAAAAAGCCCAAGCACCGACCCGCTGAACGATCCCCCCATGAACCGGGGCAGGTACATGGACAACAACCGATGGCGGGCGGCCAGGTGAACCAGTTCCTCGGCCAGGTATCGCCGGTCCGCCTGAACCGCCCGATCGACGGTCAAGGCCATGGGCCAAAGGTGGCGGCGGGCGAAGTTTCGGGCTCGGGACCAGTCGGATCGGGCCATACGGATCCAACGGGGCCGGACCCGGCCCAGCCAACAAAGGCCGGGAAAGGCGTCGTCGAAACGGATCAGGGGCGGGTATTCGCTTCCCGGAGTCATCGGCCTCGTTCCCTTTCAACCCATCCCGGTCAGGGAGCGCTGGCGGGCGGCGGTCCCACTCGGATGGTCCGGATGCGGATCCGGGGCTCCGGAGTCATCTCCTCCAGGTCCCCCTGAATGGTCACGGTCAGCCCCCGGCCGGCGGCATCCACCAGCAGCCGTTCCTTTTCGATCTGGTCCGTGTCCAGAATATGGGACCAGACCCGGTACCGGCCTTCGGGGCTGTTCAAATAATACCGGTTGATGCCGTTGCCGGTATTGAGCACCACCTCGACGGTCCCGGTCCGCTGGACCGCTTCGGCGGCCCAAAGGGTTCCGGCCGGCGGAACCAACAGCGCCGCGACCAGGAATCCGAATCCAAAAACCCAGGGACGACACGACCTGGCGATCCGGAACACGGGCATCCTACCCCTTCTTGAGTTTGAGCAGCCGCTGGCCGGCCTGGTGGAGCAGGTCCAGGCTTTTGGCGAAATGGAACCGGACCAGATGGTGGACGGGCTCGGCGAAAAAGCTGGACCCCGGCACCCCGGCCACGCCGATTTCCCGGGCCAGATACCGGCAGAATTCGGTATCGTCCTTCACGCCGAACGAGGAAAAATCCACCAGCACGTAGTACGCGCCCATAGGATCGGTGTACGGCAGCCCCACCTCGTTCAGGTACTGTAAAAAGGTCTTTTTCCGCTGGGTATATTCCGCTTGAAGCCGGGTGTAATAGTCATCGGGAAACCCCAGGGCGGTGACGGCGGCTTCCTGAAGAGGCGCCGGAGCGCCCACGGTGAGAAAATCGTGCACTTTCCGGGCTCCGGCGATCACCTGGGCCGCCGCGATCACGTACCCCAGCCGCCAGCCGGTGATGGCGTAGGTTTTGGACAGGGACGAACAGGAAAGGGTCCGTTCGAACATGCCGGGCAGGCTGGCGATGTATGTGTGGACATGGGGTTCGTACACGATGTGCTCGTACACCTCGTCGGTGAGGACGAAAGCATCGTGTTCCCGGGCCAGGCCGGCGATGAATTCGAGTTCGGCCCGAGTGAACACCTTGCCCGAAGGATTGGATGGGTTGCACAAAACCAGGGCCTTGACCCCTTGCTTGAAGGCCTTTTCCAGTTCATCGGGATCGAAGGAAAAGTCCGGCGGCCGCAAAGGTACGTAAATGGGCCGGGCTCCGGAAAGGAGCGTATCGGCGCCGTAGTTTTCATAAAACGGAGAAAAAACGATCACCCGGTCGCCGGGGTCCACCACGGTCATCATGGCCGTTATCATGGCTTCGGTGCTGCCGCAGGTAACCACGATATGGGCGTCCGGGTCCAGGTCCAGGCCCATGTACCGGCTTTGTTTTTGGGCCAGAGCCTGGCGGAAGTTGGGGGCGCCCCAGGTTACGGCGTATTGATGAGGCCCCTTGGCCATGGTTTTTTGGGCGGCGGCCAACAGTTCGGCCGGCGGATCGAAATCCGGGAATCCCTGGGACAGATTGATGGCCCCATATTGATTGCTGACGCGGGTCATTTCCCGAATCACGGATTCGGTGAACCGATGAAGGATGCGGGCGGTGGCGGGCATGGACGATCGGGCCTCCAGGGGGTTTTCTCAAGATGCCCTTCACGTTAGGTCATGCTTCGGGGGCTTGTCAATCCTCCGGTTCCGGCTCTTCTTCGAGCCTGGGGGGGGGTTGGCCTTCAAAGCCGATCAAAGGCGCGGCCAAAGTGGCCCGAGCACCCCGCCCGGGAGCGGCTTCGATATGGAATTCCCCGCCCATGGATTCCAACCGTTCGCGAATGCTGAAAAGCCCAAAGCCGGTATACGCCCCGGATTCCCCTTCCAGGGCCAAGGGGTCGAACCCCTGGCCGTTATCCTCCACGGAAACCTGGATCCAGCCCTCCAGGCGTTGAACGTTGATCCAGGCATGATCGGCCCGGGCGTGTTTGACCACGTTGGTCAGCAGTTCGCGGGTGGCCCGGAAAAGAAAAACCTTGAGATCGTCGGAAATGGGCCGGTTCTGGCTGTCCTCCCAGAAGGACACTTCCAGGTCATGGCGGGTATAGAATTGTTCCGTCAGCCATTCCAGAGCGGCGTCCAAACCCAGCTCATACAGAATGGGCGGGCTGAGGTCCATGGTCAGGGACCGGGTGAGCGTGATCATTTCGTCCATCACCCGGGCCAGGTATTCCACCCGGCCTCGCCACGCGGGTTCAGTGACGTCGTTTTTCAGGGCTTCCAGCTTGATTTTGCAAAAAATCAGGGATTGGCCGATACCGTCGTGGAGTTCGGTGGCGATGAGGCGGCGTTCCCGTTCTTCGGCCAGGATCAGTTCGGACCCCAGTTCCCTCAGGCGGTTCTGATGTTCCACCAGCTTTTGTTCCACTCTTTTACGGGCGGTGATGTCCAGAATCATGCCGTTGATGTATTCCATCCGGCCCTGGTGGTCCGGCAAACCGGTGGCGATGGCCTGAATCCAAAGGTTTTCGCCCGTGGACGGATGTTGGACGCGGCAGATTTCGTTGAACCGGAAGGTGGTGAACATCCGGTTCATGGCGTCCCAGGTGGACCGCCGATCCTCGGAGTGAACGGGCTGGACCCATTTATCCAGGGTGGAGGCATCGGCAATACCCAAAAGTTCGTGGATGGACGGACTGACGAAAACCACCTCGAAGGGCGTGGTTTTGCCTGGAGAATACCGAAGGCGAAAAACGGCGAAACCTTCGGCGGTGCGCATGAGGGAGGCCAGATGGTCTTCCGAAGCCCGGAGGGCGGCCTCGATCAGGATTCGTTCACCGATCTCTCGTTCCAGCCGGCTTTTG
>JAGVGV010000740.1 GCA_020056895.1 Deltaproteobacteria bacterium | reverse complement strand
GCCGTCGCGGTCCACGTCGGTATAAATGATGGCCCCCACGCCCAGGCCTTCGAACCGGCGGGCCAGGTCCAGGTAGCCTTGGCCGGTGGATTCGGTCCAGCCCTCCACCACCACCTGATCCCCCCGGGCGTCGATGCCCACGGCGATCCGGTCCGGGAAACGCGCCGCCGCACGGCCCACCAGTTCGGGTTCGCGAAGGGCCGCCGTGCCCAGAATGATCCGATCGATTCCCTGGTCCAGGTAAAAGGCGATGGTGTCGATGTCCCGGATCCCGCCCCCCAGTTCCAACCGGGCCGTTACCCTCTGGCGGATGGCCAAAATGGCCTCGAGATTCACCGGTTTCTTGTCCAGGCTGCCGTCCAGGTCCACCAAATGGATCCATTCGGCCCCAAGATCGGCCCATTTTTGAGCCATGGCCGCCGGATCGGTCCCGTACACGGTTTCCTGGTCGAATTGGCCTTTCAGCAGCCGGACGCACCGGCCCTGGCGAAGATCGATGGCGGGAAGGATGAGCATGAAAAGGGTCCTGTCTTCCTATCTATTATGGGTAAGGCGAAATGGGCCGGATCCGGGCCGGATTTTTCCCGGTGCGCCGAGGCTAGCCCAGGGCGCCTTTGGTGGAGATCACCCCCTGGACCCGGGGTTCCAGCCCGCTGGCCTGATCCAGAGCCCGACCGGCGGCCTTGAACAGGGCCTCGACCACATGGTGGCCGTTGGAACCGCGAACCACTTCCAGATGCAGGTTGGCGCCGGCGTGAAGGGTGAAAGCCCGCCAGAACTCCTCGACCAATTGCGTATCGAACGTCCCGATTTTGTTGGGCAAGGGCGGCATGGCCAGAACCAGCAGGGGGCGGCGGGAAAGGTCCACGTCGGCCCGGGCCAACGCTTCATCCATGGGCGCGGAAGCGGAACCGAACCGCCGGATCCCGGCATAATCCCCCAACGAGTCCCGAAAAGCCTGGCCCAATACGATCCCGGAATCCTCCACGGTGTGGTGGTCGTCCACGTGGCGGTCCCCTTCGGCTTCGAGGTCCAGATCGAAAAACCCGTGGACCATGGCCGAGGTGAGCATGTGATCGAAAAACCCTACTCCGGTGTTTACTCGGACCGTTCCCTGGCCGTCCAAAACCAGCCGCGCCTGGATCCGGGTTTCGCGGGTGGTGCGTTTCACTTCGGCGGTTCGCGGCGTCATGGTGGTTCTCCTTTGGCGGCCGGCGCTGGGGGCCTTTTACGGCAACCCCTTGACTTGTATCACCCTTTCGGCCGGGCATCAAGCCCTTTCCGCCACCCCCGCCGGCGTTCGTGGTATAATTGATTCTCATGAAGCACCACAACGCCACTCCCTGCCGGCACGAATCCCAGGGCCGTTGCCGAGCCGAATATTGGAATGTGATGAAACAGGCCGGCCGCCCCGGTCTGGACCCTCTGGTTTGCCAGTTGTGGAAGGAACACCGGGCGGCCATGGAGGAATACCATCGGGCCTCGCTCCGGGCCTCGCGTTTTGGGGTAAACGACGAAAAGCGCATCCGGGCGGCCGAAGAGGCGTTTCGGCGGGCCGAACCGTCGCCGAGCCACTGCCCCCGGTTCAAACCCACCGAGGAAGCCGTCCACCGGTCGGAGCCTCGTGACCGCCGGTCGCCCCTCCCCCCGCCCGGGGCTTGGGGCCAGTGCCGGTTTTACTACTTGGAAGCCTGCCTGCTCCTACTCCCCCCCTGCCCCGGCCATTGCGAGGAATTTCTGCCGGTTGGGGATCAGGTGGGGGGAATGGGGAGGGAGACGGAGAATAAAAACGACTGATTCCTACCGCCCGTATAAGGGATCACGCCCTCCTTTGAAGTAGATTGCCTCTTCATCCAGCCAAGGGCCTATTTTCCCCCACCATCTCCAAGGTGGCTTCGCGCATTTTGAATTTTTGGATTTTTCCCGTGGCGGTCATGGGGAAGGCATCGGTGATATGGACCAGGACCGGCACGGCTTCGGCCGGCAACCAATTCCGGCAAAAATCGATCACGGCTTCGGGCCGGGGCGTAGACCCGGGCCGGATCCGAATCCAGGCCGCCGCCCGCTCCATACCGTCCCCCCATGGGAGGCCGAAGACCGCCGCTTCCAATACGTCCGGGTGCCGGTACAACACTTCCTCCACATCCACCGGACTGATGGGCTGGTCCAGACCGGGGATGAGGTCCTTGATCCGGCCCAGAATCCGGCCGTTGCCCTGTTCGTCCAGGGAGGCCAGGTCGCCGGTGTGGAGCCATCCTTCGGAGTCCAGGGCCTTGGCCGTGGCCGCGGGCAGGCGGTAATACCCGGCCATAAGGAACCCCCGGGCGCACAGCTCCCCCGCCCGGCCAGCCGGCAAAGGCTCCCCGGTTTTCGGGTCCACTACTCGGACTTCAGTTCCCGGCAGAGCCCGGCCGATGGTCGAAACCCTCAGTTCCAGGGGGTCGTCGGGCCGGGTCAGGGTGATCCAACTGGACGCCTCGGTCTGGCCGTACCCCACCAAAATCCGCCGGACACCCATTTCCTCCACCACCCGCTTCATCACTTCCATGGGGCAGGGCGCGCCGCCCATGATGCCCCCCCGGAGCGAAGACAGGTCCGCTTCCGGATACCGGGGATGGTTCATCAGGGCGATGAACTGGCTGGGAGCGCCGTAAAGCAAAGTTGAGCGGCCTTGAGCCAGGCGGAACAGGGCGGGTTCGACGTCGAACCAAGGGCCAGTGAGGACCACCGCGGACCCGGCCAGAAAAGCCGTGAGCACGGCGCAGGTATTGCCGAACATGTGGTACAGCGGCACGATGAGCCCCGTCCGGTCCTCGGGCCGGATGTCCTGGATCCTGGCGGAATCATGGGATTTACGCATCAGACCCTGGTGGGTGCAGAGCACGCCCTTGGGCGCACCGGTTGTGCCGCTGGTATAGGACAGCAGCGTGGCGTCCAAGGGGGCGATTCCCATCCGTCGCCGGGCGATTTCATCTTCCGGGGTTTGGCTGCCCCGCGTAATCAGTTCTTCCATGGAGATGAAACCCAAGGCCGGGGCGCCGCCCACTTGGACCCGAAGACCGGGCGCCGGGAGCCCCCGGGATTCCAGTTGATGGATCACGCCGGCGAAATCCCGATCCTTGTACCCTTCAATAACCACCACGCCCCGGGCGTTCGATTGTTCCAAAAGATACGCCGCCGCCTCGGGGGAGGCTTCGGGGTCCATGCTGACCACCACCAGGCCCGCCTTGGCCGCTCCGTATTGAAACAATATCCAGGGGATGGACGACCCGCCCCACAGGGCCAGATGGTCCCCCGGGGCCAGCCCCAAAGCCGCCAGCCCCTTGGCCAACCGGTCGGTTTCCCTGGCCAATTCGCCGTACGTGACCGTTCGGCCGGCGGCCGGATCCACCAGGGCTTCGTGATCCGGGCGCACCCGGGCCATCTGATCCACCAAATCGCCAAGGGTTAGGGGCAGGCTCTCGGACATGGCGGCTCTCCGAAGGTATGAAAAAGGAAAAAAAGTTGGGAATGGATTCGGATTGTAACGGGTTGTGGCTCGGTTCGCAACCTATGAATGGAGCCGCGGGGCTCCGGGGAAAAAGCAAGACCCAGGGCGACGGGCTTTAGTGGACCACTCGGGGCGTTTTCTTTTCGTATTCCTTGATCAACCGGTTGCGGCAGACGGGGCAGAGGACCATCCGGAAGGAATGGGCCACGTCCTTTTCGGCCTGCTTGGGGTCCTGACGGCTCAAAACCTCGATCAAACGTTCGATCTCTTCATCCATGTCGCCGTCGGGTTCCTCGATATAGCCATCAAAAAGGGACGTGGTTTCGATTTTCACCTGGTACCGAAGCTCGCCGTCATGAAACGCCCGGCCGCACTTGTCGCACAACTCGCCCAACGTCCGTCCTCCTCCGGTAGAAACCATTAAACCACCCCGGCTTCGGTTTGACAATGGTTTTGGCCGCCAAAAGCCAGGAAAGGCGGCTGGTTGGACGATCTTTGAAAAAAGCTCTAAAGGCTTGGAGCCTTTCGGCCGATAACAATAGCAAGACGAGAGAAGGAAGGAGGAATCGAAGAATCGGCTTGAGGAAAGATCGAAAAGTTCGTACCCGTCGTCCTCCGGAACCGGCGGACCGAACTCTGGACCAGTCCCCGGGTCATGCGCCGGGCGGGCCTCCCCCACCAGGGGAAAAACCTGGAATTCCGGCGGCCGCGAGCCAGGAGAAGAATATGCAGGGAAACGAAGTGCTGCAACGGGTGTTTCTGAATATCGACCAGGTGTCCAAAATCACGGGGGTGAAAAAAACCACCCTTCGGTACTGGGAAAAGGAATTCTGCGAATACCTTCAACCCCAACGAACCGATACCAACCGGCGGCAGTACAGCCTGGACGACGTTCATAAAATCGAACACCTGAGGCACCTTATTGAAGAGGAAAAGTACAAAAGCATTGGCGTGAAGATGAAACTGGGCCTCCCCGATCCGCCCGAAGCGGAATCCGGGTAATGGACGGTCCAGCGGTGGCCGAAGGCGATGCCGGGGAAGGGCGCCCTCCCCGGATGATCCCCGGTCATCACTGAATCCGGCTGGCCGGCTTCCCGATGCGTTGATGAAAGCATCGGCCCCCCTCCATTCACAAAACGGGCTTTGAGTCTGGCCGGGGAAGGTCGCCACGAAACCACTCCGGCCGGGTCACCGCCCTTGAACAACCGGCCCGGACCTCTCGAACCTCCCTTTCACGTACAGAATTCCATTACTACTTTCGCGATTTTTCTTCAGGTTTTCCCTTCATCTCTTCATTGCATCCCTAGCCCGGATACCATACACTGGAACCCATTGGCGTTACCCTGAACGCTGGTTCCAATGAGACGCGGGCGCGGGCATCCATGAACGATTCGACGGAAAAACGCCATCACCTGCTGGCCCAACTGGAAGACATCCGGC
>JAGVGV010000504.1 GCA_020056895.1 Deltaproteobacteria bacterium | reverse complement strand
CATCCGGCCCAAACGGCCGGCTTCGACGATCTGAATGTCTTGAAAAGGGGAACGGGTGTCGAGCAGCACCTGGTCCACGCGCACGGCGGCGCCCAATGCGCCATCCAGTTCGGGGACTTCCAGGAATACGGCTCCGGCTTGGGGACGAGTGGTCGTTTCGGTCATGGGGGGCCTCCTTGAATCACCGGCGGTTTGGTCCTCCTGGGGGCCGCCAGGGGACGCCGGGGGGATGAGGGCCGGACCCGGGCCGGCGGAAAGCCGGAGGGCTCGAACCCGTTGATCCACCGATGTCGGGGGAAGCCTGCTATAGTCTTTTCCCCCCCGGCTGTCAAGGGCTTTTTGAACCACATGGAACACATTCCGCACAGGGGGTCGAGCGGAGAGATCGTTACTCCCCCAAATCCCCCCGGACGGATGGAAACCAAACGCCCCGCGAGAACGTTTACAACCTAAAAAGAGTATAATCGGTAAAGGGTATTCAACCATCGGTCAAAAACGTATTCCAACCGTTCGAGCAAGGAACAGGGGGCGGATATGAGCGGGCGCCTGGAAACGGCCGCCGTCGGTTTGGGACGGTGGACCGCGGGAATGATCGGGCTGGTGGGACTGTTGATTTCCTTCCTGATGTTCGGTCCGGCGGCCTTGGCCCAAGCCCCGGCGGGCGAGTCCGGCCCTCCGGACCTTAGAACCGTTTTTCAGGCCGGCCACGAAGGCCAGGTGGGCGGCCTGGCCTTCAACGCCGACGAAACCCTGCTGGCGTCCATCGATTACAAGGGCAACATCAAGGTCTGGGAAATGCCTTCGGCCCGGCTGCTTCAGTCCTTCCGGAATCCGGACGTGGAGCCGCTATGGGATTTCGATGAATTCGCCTTCACCACCACCGGCCGCCTGATGCTTAGGTTGGAAGACAAAAAATTCGAATACGATCCGCTCACCGGGCGGCTCCAGGCCCCAGGGCCGGCATTCAAGCTCGTTCCCGCCAAGGCCAAGGGCATGCAGGAAGTGGACCTGAAAAGCCCCAAGGGCACGTACCGGATCAAGGTGCTCTGCCCCTTTGAAGGCAGCGGCGGGTATTATCCCGGATGCGCCTTCAACCTGACCGTGGTCAAACGGAAAAAAACCACGCCTTTTTTCAGCGGCGGGTACCGGGTGGACCGGATGGCCTTTTCCGGCGACGGGTCCATGATCGCCCTGAACGAGGAAATCCTGGGTGGGGAGGATGAACTGGCCGGCCGGGTATCGCTGATCCGGCTGGACCAGGGAGGCCAGTCCCAGGTGCTCACGTCCGTGGAGGGGAACCGGTATACCTCCATCACCTTCAGCCCGGACGGCCGGTTCCTGGCCTCCCTTCTGGCGTACGACAACACCATTCACGTGTGGGACGCCCAAACCCTGGAACAGAAGGACATCGACACCCCCAACGGCCGGTTCGCCCAAGGGGTGACCTTCAGCCCGGACGGCCGGGTTTTAGCCCTGATGACCGCCCACCGCGAAGACGATGACCAGGGGGGCTCGTACCAGATTCTCATCCTCCGACGGGCCGACGGCGGCCTGGAACAAAAGATGGACATGCCGGCCAACGTGGGCAACGATCTGGCCGCGGCTTTCAGCCCGGACGGCCGGCGGCTGGCCATGCTGGTCCGAACCTTCGACCCCGTGGACGAGGCCCCGGAAAGCCAGGATCCGCCGGCCGGAGGCCCCCCGCCGGCCGGAACGGCGGAATCCTCCGCCGACGAAACCGGCGGCGAAACACCCCCGGGAGCCGCCGACAAATTTGAAATCCGGCTCATGGTCTGGGACCTGGGCGCCGGCCGGGCAATCCAGGATGCGCTCGTGGAAGTTATTCCGCCGGGGAAGGACGAACCCTCCATCCGCCGTTTCGAATTTTCAGCCGATGGCAAAAAAATCCACGTCAACAACGATCTTTGGGACCCCGAAACCGGACGCAAAGCCGCCGAACCCGTCCCGCTTCCGGCCCGCCCCGCGCCGCCCGGAGGAATCCAGTCCGCCGACGGCCGCCTGGGCATTCAACAAACCGTGGACCAGCGGGGTATCGAACTGTGGGACCTGTCCCAGGGCGTCCGGCGAGCCACCCTTTATAACGCCGGCGATTCCACCCTGATCGTAACGCCCGAAGGCTTTTTTTCGGGCCAGGGCCGGTTCGACCGGCACGTTCACTTCGTCCACGGCGGCCGGGCGTACGATTTCAACCGGTTTTACGATGCCTTTTACCGGCCCGACCTGGTGGAGAAAAAACTCAAAGGCGTGGATATCCGCCCCTTCGTGGGGTCGTTGAACCTGGCCGAGGCCCTGGCCAGTCCGCCGCCGGACGTGGCCATCCTGTCCCCCCAGGATATGGCCAATCTGTCCAAACGCCGGGTTCAGGTGAAGCTCAAGGTGGAAGATCGGGGGGGCGGCATCGGCGACGTCCGTCTGTATCACAACGGCAAGCTGGTCCGGTCCCGAGGCGTGTACCGGGTGGCCAGGGAGGAGACCGGGTCCGGGGCCGAAGCCCAGGTCGGTTCGGCCGGCGGATCGCCGTACCAGACCGCCGCCCGGAGCATCGACTTTCTCCAGGTGGAACCCCTGGGCCTGGGCACAAGAACCCAAGCTCCTCCTCCGGCCGGCCCCCTGGTGGAAACCACGTACGAACTGGACCTGGTCCAGGGCCCGAACACTCTGGCTGCCGCCGCCTTCAACGGGTCCAATACGGTCATGAGCGCTCTAAGGTCCATCGATCTGATGGCCAAGGTTCCGGCCGTCAAGCCCAGGCTGTTCGTCCTTTCATCCGGCCACGACCATTTCGCCAACCCCCGGTTCGCGCTGGCCTTTCCGGTGAAGGACGCCCGGGATTTCAGCCGGCTGATGGACCAGGAAGCCCGCAAGGTGTTCAATCAGGCCGAAGTGGTCACCCTGACCGACGCCACCAAGGAAGGGATCACCACCGCGCTGAGGGATATGGCCGGCCGGATGACCGCCGAAGACGTGTTCGTGTTGTTCGTGGCCAGCCATGGCCTGGCGGAAGACGATTTGTATTACCTGATCACCTCAGATTTCGACGGCCGGCGGGGGAACCTGCCCAAGGCGGCCATTTCATCGGTGGAGCTGATGGAATGGTCTAAAACCATTCCGGCCTTAAGACAGATTTACGTGCTGGATACCTGCCATTCCGGCGGCCTGGGCGCCGTGGTGGCCGGGCTCTACGACGCCCGGGTGTCGGTGCTGGCCAAGGCTTTGGGCATGCATGTGCTG
>JAGVGV010000400.1 GCA_020056895.1 Deltaproteobacteria bacterium | reverse complement strand
TGCTCTTCCGATCTGGGGAAGGGACCGTGGTTACCGATGACGGTTCGGTGAAGGCCCACGGGTTCGCCACCGTCCGGTGCCCGAGCGGTTCGGGTCGGGGATACACCCTGACCGGCATCCCCCGGGGGACTGGGGCGCCCACTGGAGGCGGATCGTTCCCCGATCTGGCCCAACGCCTTCAATGGGCCGTCAAGGCCACCCGGTCCGAGGACCGGGGCGGCGTGTTTTTCCATGGCCAGACCGTGGAAGAGGAAGACATGAACCTGGCGCACCTGGAATACGGCCTGACCAAAGGCGGCGCCGGCGCGGCTTGCCTGGAATTGGTACGGAAAGCCCGGATGTATGAAATCTGCCGCCGTCAGGGCAAATGTTCGCCCTGCGGTACGGTGGTGTACGAACCGTCCATGAGCGTGGCTCAGCCGGGCAACACCGCCAAACAGCGGTTGGCTCAGTCGGCCCGGCCGTATAGCGGTCATTAGGCCGATTGAACCCGAATCGTGCGGTCGGGTTGAAGTGGAGCGGGCCTTTTGAGCCCGTTCCCTTCGGCTCCTTTTCGCCGCTTCCGATCCGGACCGGTTTCCCGCTTGGGCTCCGCGCCCTGGGGATCCCAGGCCGGACCGGACGTCGCGCCGGCCGTGTTCATGGAGAATCCACCCATCTTGACGAACGAACCTCCCTTGGCGGCGAGGCCGAATCTTTCCCCCGAACCGGGGATGAGGGGTTCTTTTCGCCGCCGTCTTCTTTTCGGGCTCCTGCTGGCGGCTGGAGTGGGAGCCTTCCTGTTGTTCACCCCCCTTCGCTCGATCGTCACTCAACTGACCGCCTTTCTGGCCGATCCGGAAAGGGCTCGGGATTGGCTGGCGGCCCGGGCGCCCTGGTCGGCTTTGGTGTACGTGGGGGTGACGGCCCTTCAGGTGGTGCTGGCGCCGGCGCCGGGCGAACTGGCCTGCGTGCTGGGCGGGCTGGCTTTTGGCGGCCCGGCCGGGAGTTTGTGGGCCACCCTGGGGTTGACCTTGGGTTCGGTCATTAACCTTCTTTTGGCCCGCTGGTTCGGCTGGGCGTTCCTCCAACCCCTTGAAATCTGGTTCCGGCGGCCCCAGTGGCGGACCAAGGCGGCAGGGCTTGGCCCGGGGGCGGTCTTCCTTTTGTTCCTGATTCCCGGAGCCCCCAAGGACAGCTTTTGCTACCTTTTCGGCCTGATCCGGTATCCGATGGGCCGGTTTCTGGCGGCTTCGTCCCTGGGCCGGCTGCCCGGGACCCTGGTTCTGTGTTTCCAGGCGGACGGCTTTTTTCGCGGAGACTTGGCCGCCGTTCTTCTGGCCGGAACCCTTGGGCTTTTTTTGCTGGGACCATTCTGGTATTACCGAAGGCAATGGTTGAAACTTCTGGGAATCACCGGTTCCCCCTCTTCGAAGGAGTCTTTGCCGTGACCGTTTCCGCGAATGAAGCCATCCGCCAGGGCCGCCGCGTAACGCTGGTCGGCGTGGTGGTGAACGTAATGTTGGTGGGTATTAAGTTCGCCGCCGGAATCTGGGGCCGCAGCCAAGCCCTGGTGGCCGACGCGGTGCACAGTCTGTCCGACCTGTTTACCGACCTGGTGGTGATTTTCGGCCTCAAATACGGCCGCCAGGCGCCGGATGAAGATCATCCCTTCGGCCATGGCCGTATTGAAACCCTGGCCTCGGCCGTGGTGGGGCTGGCCCTGATCGGAGTGGCCCTGTTTATCGGGATTGAAGCGGCCCGAGGCATTTACCGGCATGAAGAAAACCACCCCGCCTGGACGGCGGCGGCCGCCGCCGCGCTGTCGATCGTATCGAAGGAAATCCTGTACCATTACACGGTTCTGGTGGGCCGGCGGATCAAAAGCATGTCCGTGGTGGCCAATGCCTGGCACCACCGGTCCGACGCTTTTTCTTCGGTGGCCGTGTTGATCGGCGTTGGCGCGGCGGTCATTCAACCGGACTGGCACATCCTGGACGCGTACGCCGCCCTTTTGGTTTCCTTTTTCATTCTCAAGGTCGGGTTGGACATCACCTGGCAAAGCCTGAAAGAAGTGGTGGATACGGCCCCCAGCCCGGAAGTGACCCGAAAAATAGAATCCTGCGCCCGGGGGGTGGCCGGCGTACGGGATGTTCACGACCTTCGGGTCCGTTCCGCCGGCGGCCAATTGCTGATGGAAATCCACGTGGTGGTGGACGGCCAAATGACCGTGACCGACGGCCACCAGATCGCCAAAGCCGTGGAAGGCTGCCTGTTCGAGGAAATCGAAGATACCACCCGGGTCATCATCCACATCGACCCGGAGGAATGATCGGTCCCCGGGACAAATCGGGGCGGGATGGTTGAAGCCGAAGGACCCAGCGAGGACAAAGGAGACCGCCATGGGGATTCAAGTGGGACGGTGGGACTGCAAATACTGCGGTCATAAGGGAAACCTGGGGCCCGAAACCAAGTGCGGCGGGTGCGGGGGCCCCCGGGCCAAGGACGTGAAATTCTATCTGCCCGAAGACGCCGAATACCTGACCGACGAAGCGGCCATCCAGACGGCCGAAGCGGGTCCGGATTGGCACTGCGACCATTGCGGAGCCGACAACAAGGCCGGGTCCACCAAGTGCCGCCAGTGCGGCAATGACCGGACTCAGGAGGACGAAGCCCGCGAAACACGCGAATACGGCCTCGATGAAGTGCCTCATTCCGACGAAGACACCCGGCCCAAAAAGGACAAGACGCCCCCCCCGCCCCCGCCTTCCAAAAGCAGGAAGGGCCTGTGGGGCTGCCTGGGGGTGATCGGGCTGATCGTCGCCGTCCTGGCCTTCTTTTTCTGGCCCAAATCCGTGGTCGCCACCGTGGCCGGCCACCGGTTCGAACGGACCATCGATGTCGAGACGTACGGCCCCGTTCAACGGTCCGGCTGGGACCTCCCCGCCGGGGCCACGCTCATCCGGCAGTACCAGGACGTCCATCACCATGATAAGGTGGTGGACCGGTACGAAACCCGGACCCGGACAGTCCAGGAAAAGGTGGGCGAGGAACGGTACGTGTGCGGTAAAAAGGATATGGGCAACGGCCATTTCAAGGATAAATACTGCACCCGGCCCAAATACCGGAACAAAACGGAAACGTACCGTGAACCGGTGTACCGGGACGTGCCCGTGTACAAAACCAAGTACGAATACACCATCATGGATTGGTCCGTGGCCCAAACCCTGAAAGCGGAGGGACCCGCCAAACCGGCCCGTTGGCCCGATACTCCCGCGGCCACTGACACTCGGCGCCAAGGCAAAAAAACCGAAAAATACTGGCTGAAGCTTAAAGACGAAAAGGGCAAGGAGCACGAGTTGGAAGCGCCGTACGCCATCTGGGACCGGTTCGGCGTGGGCGACAAGATGCCGGCCAAGGCCAACCGGGCGGGCGGTCTGAGTCTGGATGAGAAAGCATTGGGAGTCAAACCATGAGCGACGCGGATATCCTTCAATATCTGGCCAACATCCTGCTCATCGTTGGCGCGGATGACAAGGTGGTCCGGCCCGAAGGCCGGGCCATGGAGGGCGTGCTTCGGGAGGTGGGGGCCGGAGTCCGGGACCTGGACCAGGCGGCCGAATTCATCCACCAGGGGAACCGCCGGGTGACGCCCACGGGCCGGTTGTCCGACAAAGTCCGGAATCTCGAGGATATGGTTCTGGTGGCGTTATCGGATGGAGAGCTGCCGGACAGCGAGAAAAAGCTGATTCTCGACTTCGTTCAGGCTATTGGTCTGGGCAAAGCGCACCTCACCCAGATCGTCGCCGAAGCCAGAAAACGGTTGGGGATGGAGCCGAAAAAGGAAGGTTGACGGCCGGAAACCGGCTTGGAAAATAGTATCGACCCCCTCGGCTAGGTCGAACGCCTCCCTGGCATCCCAAGGGAAGTGTTCGGCGCGGCCGCGGGGGGCTCGTGATCCTCCGTCCCGGCGGGGCATTGGAGAATCCGGCCCTACATGATCATGGTTTCGCCCAGGTTGATTTTGAATTTGCCGAAGTAAAGGCCCTGTTTCCGAACGCCGTCCTGAGCCTCTTTAAAGTTGATGCCCATCACTTCCGCGTTGTGAACATTGACCTCCTTGACCGGCGGCTCGAAACCGTCTCCGGAAAAGGGGCATTTCTTCCCTTCCAGGCCGGGCATGGATGGATCGGCCGACGCGGCGAAGGATTTGCCGTTGATGCATCTGCGAATAAAAATCGATTCCATAGAACCGCCTCCTCCTGCCATCGATCCGAACTATAAAGCAGATCCAGCGAAAAAATCAAGAGCCCACGGCGCTTCGGCGAACGCCTTTGCGTCCGATCCTTCCCCTAAATGGAACGGGCTCTTCAGACCTTTGTTTTTTTCTGTCCATTTTGTTCCGCTTCCCCTAATCTTTCCGTCCGTATGAGACCGGCGGTCATTCGGCGGCCCGAATTCATCCATCTTCTCCCTCCGGCCGGGTCGTGGGGCTCCGAGGGCGTAACGAGGGGATTTCATGACGTCCCTGGCGCTGATTCTGGTTCTGACGGCGGCGTTCGTGCACGCCGGGTGGAATTATTTGTCCAAACGCGCTTCGGGAGGGGCGGCCTTTGTCTGGCTGTTCAGCGCCTCCACGGGGGTGCTTTTTATGCCCTTGGCCCTGGGCGTGTATTTTTGGCGGCAGCCCGATCTCGGTCCCGAATCCTGGCTGTTCATGGCCGGCAGCGGGCTCATCCATACGGGCTATTTCCTGATGCTGCAATACGGGTACCGGTGGGGGGACCTTTCCGTAGTGTACCCCCTGGCGAGGGGGACCGGCCCGGCGCTGTCCACGATTTTCGCCGTGGCTATTTTGCACGAACAACCCACGGGGTTGGCTTTGGTAGGCGCGGGATTGATCGTGCTGGGGGTTTTCCTGATCGCGGGCGGAGTCCAGGCATTCCGGGGAGCCGGGCTCCGGCGGTCCGCGGGCCTGGGCCTGGCCACCGGCGGCCTGATCGCCCTTTATACTCTTTGGGACAAGCATGCCGTGGCCACGCTTTTGATCCCGCCGTTGATCCTTGATTATGCCGCCGGGGTAACCCGCATGTTGTATCTTTCGCCCTGGGCCTGGCGCCACCGGGCGTTGGTAACCAAAACCTGGCGGGAACACTGGAAAAAGGCTATTGGCGTGGCCGTAATGTCCCCCATTGCCTACATCCTGGTCCTGTCCGCCATGCGGTTCACTCCGGTCAGCTATATTGCTCCGGCCCGGGAAATCAGCATCCTCATCGGTATTTTGCTGGGCGCCTTTTTGTTGAAGGAACCTCATCTCAAAGCCCGGCTATGGGCGGGATTGTTGATCGTGGCCGGGCTGGTCGCCTTGGCGTTGGGATAAAAGGGACCACCGGGGGAAGTGATATTCCGGGGCCTGGAGGCGGCTTTTCCCGCCTCACCCGGCCCCGGGTTCTATTCACCGCCGATTCGCCGCCAAAACCGCCGCCGAAGTCGCAGGCTTCAGCAACCGCCCGCTATCCCGGGCCAGCTTGATGGCCGAAACAAACACCACCAAGAGTTCGAGCCGCCCCAAAAACATGGCCGCCGTTTCCGACCAGATGGCCACATCCGGCATGCTGGTGGTGGTAATACCGATGGTAAGCCCCACGGTGCCGATCGAGGAAGCGTATTCGAACAGGGAATCCTTGAGCGAATACCCGTAGCCGCACAGGATCAACACCCCCACCGCGTAGGTCAAAAGATACAGAAAAACGAAAACCATCAACTGCCGCACCCGGCCATCGTCCACGTACACCACCTTTTCACCTTCCCAAAGGGGGCGTTCCAGTACGGCGCTGGGGGGAAGCAAGGCCCGGCGGATTTCCCAGACCAGCAGCTTCCACATCAGGTGAACGCGGAACTGCTTGATCCCACCGGCGGTGGAACAGGTGCCGCCGCCGATGAGCATCAACAGGATCATCACCAGAATCCCCAGGCCGTTCCAATTGGTATACGATACCGTGGAAAAACCGGTGGTGGTCAATGCCGAGATCGTTTCGAAAAAGGCAACCCGGGCCGCCTTGCTCAATTGAGGATACAGGCCGGCCGTGGTCAACAGGAACACCACGGCGCCGGAAACCGGGATCAAAAACGCCATCAGCCGGACTTCGCCGTTCCGGAACACGGCCTTGAATTTTCCCCGCCACAAAAACCAGGCGGTCACGAAACTGAGGTTGCCCAGGATCATCAGGACGATCGACACCGCTTCCACGGCCGGGGAATCCCAATACCCAATGCTTTCGGGCCGAGTGCCGAACCCGCCGGTGGAAATGGCGGCGAAGGAATGGTTGAGGGCGTCGAAGACCGTCATGCCCGACAGCACATAGGCCAGGGCGCCCACCAGGGCGTACGCCCCGTAGATCATCAGCACCAACCGGGCCGATTGTTTCACGTGCGGCGCCAGTTGATCCGCCCGGCCTTCGGCGCTGGAAATGCCCACCCCCACCGGACCGACCACGGCCGACATCATGAGAATGGCCAAACCCGCGCCTCCGGCCAGTTGCATGATACCCCGCCACAGAAGCACCAGCCGGCCGGCCTGGGTCAAGTCCACCAGGGACAGGCCGGTGGTGGTCCAGCCGCTCATGGCTTCGAAATAGGCTTCGGTGAAATCCAGCCCGGCCAAGGGCATCAGGGGTACGGCGGAAAACAGAACCACCAACAGCCAGGCCGCCATTACGATCACGCCCCCTTCCTGCACCGACAAGGTGACGGTCGTGGACGGCCGGAAAAACCGCCAAAGCCCCAGGCCGATGAACCCCATGACGGCGGCGGGAACCAGAAACGCCCAGGCGTCCCCGGCTTCGTTCGGATACGCGGCCAAGGCCAAAAGCGGAGTGACCAGCAGCCCCGAGGCCAACATCAGGATCATGCCCAGCGAGGCCAGGATGGCGGCGTACCGCGCCTTTAAGTATTCTTTTTCCCTCAAAGTGGAGGCTCTCCCATCAGGTTTCGTTGGTGAATCGTTTGAGCACCGGGCCATGGTTTTCGGGCAGCGTGATCAGCACCAGCCGGTCCCCCGGCCGGATGATGGTCGGCCCCCGGGGGATGATCGGTTTATGGTCCCGAAGCACCACGGCTACCAGGGCGTTTTCCGGCAGGTTTAGTTCCCCCAGGGATTTTCCGGCGGCGGGCGACCGTTCTTCCAGCACCAGTTCGGTCACGTTCACCCGGCCTTCGCCTATAGGCAGAAGGTTGGTCACCTGGTCCAGGCTGGCCCGCTGTTCGATCAGGCTGGCGATCAGGTGGGTGGTGGAAAAGGCGATCAGGCCCAGTTTTTCAAAAACTTCAGCGTTGTCCGGATCGTTGGCCAGGGCGATCACCCGGGGGACGCCGTACTCCAGCCCGGCCAATTGGCCGATGACCAGGTTGTCCTGATCGTGAGGCGTTACGGCCAGCACCGCGTCCGCGCCCATGGCCCCGGCTTCCTTCAAGGTTCGTCCGTCGCTGGCGTCGCCCTGGATGATGGCGGCCTTGAGCCGCCGGGCCAACAGGGCGCATTCGGCCGGGTCCCGGTTGATGATCACCACTTCGTGGCCTTTGGCGATGAAGGCGCGGCCAAGGAAAAACAGGGCGGTTCCCTGGCCCGCCAGAATGACCTTCATGACGAGGCTCCTTCCCGTTGATCCGGTCCGTCGGCCACCATGTCGAACAACATCCGGGCGGCCACGGACGTGGGACAGATGGTGGGGATGCCGAGTTGGGTGTACACCTGTTCCCGGCGGGGATCGAACACCCGGGCCATCACCTGGGGCACTTGGAACAGGCCCTTGGCCACCTGAGCCACCATCAGGTTCACGTTATCGTCGTGGGTGGTGGCGATGACCACGTCGGCTTGGCCCAGCTTGGCTTCCTGGAGCACCGCCCGGCGGGTGGCGTCGCCTTCCACCCGGAACCCGCTGAAGTCCGGGGACAGATCGTTGAAGGTGGCCGGGTTTTGATCCATGGCCACCACCCAATGGCCTTCGCGGCTCAGCCGGTTGGCCAGGATGGACCCCAACCGGCCGCAGCCCACGACCACGATGTACAATCGTTTCGTCATGATTTTTCCTTGGTCCCGGAAGAATTCGGGGCGTCGTCCGCCAGGCCCAGATCAATGCCGCCCTGAGGATTCATTTCCGTGGCCCGGTCCAGATTGTTCCAGGCCGGCCGGTACGTGGGGTCGATATCCAGGGCGGCCCGGTAGAATTTCAGAGCGTCCAGTTTGTGGCGGCCGATTTCCAGGAGCACGCCCATCAGGTTATAGGCTTCGGGCCGGTCCGGCCGTCCGGCCAGAGCCTTGGGCAAGAGGCTCCGAGCCAGGTCATGGCGACCCGCCTGGATCTGGGAGCGGGCCAAGCCGATCAAGTCGGTGTAGTCCCCGCCGGTCACGGCCAAAGGCGGTCCGGCCAGAGCCCGGACGGCCAGCTCCCGGACTTCGGCCGGGCTGAAGGGCTTCTGGATGAAATCCACGGCCCCGCGCTTCATGGCCGTAACGGCGGTATCGATGTTCCCATGGGCGGTGATGATGACCACCCGGGTGTTCGGCCAAGCCTCACGGATCCGGCTTAACACCTCCAGACCGTCCATGCCCGGCATTTTCAGGTCCAAAAACACCAGGTCGTACCCCTGTTTTTCCATCAATTCCAGAGCTTCTTCGCCGTTGACGGCCGTCCGGACCGGACGGTTCAGGGTTTCCAGCGCCTGGGAAAGGGTAAGCCGGATGTTCTTTTCGTCATCCACGATCAGGATCGGATGCTGTTCCATAGCGTTCTCCTATCGGACCACGGGGAGCGTAAAGGTGAATACGCTGCCCTGGCCGGGGGTGGAATCCACCCAAATGGCGCCCCCGTGGGCTTTCACGATTTCCTTGCAGATGGCCAGGCCCAGGCCCGAACCCGACGAGGCTCGCGTGTCCTTGACCTGAACGAACTTTTCGAAGATTTTCGATTGGTATTCCAAAGGTATGCCCGGGCCGTCATCGGCCACCGAAACATGCACCCGGTCCCGAACGGCCTGGGCGCTCAACCGGATGTGACCCCCCTGGGGAACATACCGGCTGGCGTTGGAAACGATGTTGGTGATGACCCAGGTGATCTTGTTCGCGTCCGCCCAAACCAGCGGCAGCCCTTTGGGGAAATCCGCGGCGAACCGGATCTGCTTTTCTTCGAACTGCCGCTGGAAAATACCCGCGATCCGGTCGGACAGGGAAGCCGGAGCCACCGCCTCGAAATCCATTTCGATCTTGCCGGCTTCCAGTTTGGAAAGGTCCAAAAGATTGGTGACCAGTTCCTTGAGCCGGTTCACTTCCTCGTGCGCCGCGGTCAGCAGTTCCCGTTCGCGCTCCTCCAACCGGGGGCTCACCTGTTCCATCAACAGGTCGATGCTCATGCCGATGCTGGTCAGCGGGGTTCGGAGTTCATGGGACGCGGCCAGCACGAATTCGCTTTTCATCCGGTCCATTTCCCATAACCGGGTGATGTCCCGAAGCATTACCACCGCGCCCCACCGGCCTTCGCCCAAGCCTTCCATCCGGGTGATGACCACTTGGTAATGGCGTTCCCGGCTGGAAAAGGCGAGCGACAGGGGCGGGTCCGCTTCGGTCGAGGCTCCGGCCGCCGCCCCCCGGCGGATCGTTTCCCGGATGCGGTCAGCAATCCGTTCATCTTTGATCGCTTCCAGCAAATGGATCGGTTCATCGGGCGGAAGAGCGCCCAGGCCAAGGATGCGCTGAGCCGATGGGTTCAGGCCCATGACCCGAAGGTCCGGCCCCACCAGGACGAGGCCGTCCTCGATGGCGCGTAACACCGCTTCATTCTTGCTCTTTTCCAAAATAATCCGGTCGATGTTCATGTGGTGGAAATCCGCCAGCTTGGCGGCCATTTCATTGAACTCCAACGACAACCGCCCCAGATCGTCCCGGGTTTCAATAGGCACCTGAGCCGAATAGTCTCCTTGGGCGATCCGCCGAAGGGCTTCGGCCAGCCGGACGATGGGCCGGGTGAGCCGGGTCGAAAGAAAAAGGCTGAACAATAGGCCGAACAATAGGCCGGTTCCACCCACCAGCGCCGTGGACCAGGTGGCGGACCGGGCCAGGTCCGAGGCGGCTTCGCTGGCCCGGTACATGGCCTTTTCGTTTACCGTTTGAACGTTTTGAAGGCTTGCGATCAGCCGGTCAAACCGTGGGAGCACCTTCTCATGGTACAGCTCGGCCGCTTCACCGGCCCGGCCGGAGGGTAAGGACCGGACCCGGCCCATTTCTTCCAGCAACCCCGTATATTCCCGGTCGATGGCCGAGAGCAGCTCTTTTTCCCCCGTTTCGGTAATGTTGTCCTTGGCCCGGCCAAGCCACTGGTAGAATTGGGCTTCCTGTTCCCGGGAAGAGGCCGCCGGGGGGCCCAAGGCCATCCAAAGCAGTAAGCCTTCGCGCTCCCCTTCCAGGGCTTCGGTCATATGGATCACCGACACAATGCTCCGGTAGTTGTGCCACAAGATCGCTTCGCCGGCCCGGCCCAAGGCCAGAATCCGCAAAATCGACCACACCAGAACCACCACCAGGAGGATCAGCACCAAGCTGTAACCCAACAGGATTTTTTTCCGCAAACTCATGGTTCCGTCCTTCCGCCCAGCCCAAGGCTTACCCCGAAACGGGCCGTCCGCTCGACCGATTGGCTGAGCAAGACCGAGGCCATAATTTTTTGTGAAACAATTCAGCTTGTTAAATTAGTGAAGACGGACGGTGGATTGAAAAACGCACGATGGAAGGCCGGAGCGTATTGCGAAATGCAAGATAGGACGGGACGGGCCGAACTCATTCACAAGGTTGGTTCACTGGAACCCATCCCAAAATAATCACTCAAGACCATACTGCTTCCGGCGGCGCCAAAGGGTGGCCGGGTCGATCCCCAGAACTCGGGCTGCTTCCTGAAGGGAACCGGTGGCGGCGAGCACGCCTCGGATATGGCGTTCCTCGACCAGGGCCAGCGGCGCCAGGTCGCCCACGCGAAGCTCGCTACGTCCCGAAGGGAGGGCTTCCGGCAGGTGCTCGGGGCCGATCCATTCCGTCCGCGTCAGGATCACGGCCCGTTCGACCACGTTGTGGAGTTCGCGAACGTTGCCCGGCCAGGGATAGGCGGCCAGAGCCGCCAGGGCATCGGGCCGGAAACTCAGGCCGGGCTTGTGATACAGATCGCCCAGAAAGGCCAGGACGGTCAGGGCCAGGGGTTCGATGTCCTCGGGCCGTTCGCGAAGGGGCGGAAGGGGGATACCGATCACGTTCAACCGGTAAAACAGGTCTTCCCGGAACCGGCCGCCGGCCACGGCCTGTTTCAGATCGGCGTTGGTGGCGGCGATGATCCGGACATCGGCCCGGCGGGTTACGTGGTCGCCCAGCCGCTCGTATTCCTTGTCCTGGAGAAACCGGAGCAATTGCGGCTGGATGGCCTGGGGCAGGTCGCCGATTTCATCCAGAAACAGGGTTCCGCCGTCGGTGGCCGCCACGCGGCCGGGATGGTCGCGGAACGCTCCGGTAAAGGCCCCTTTTACGTGGCCGAACAGTTCGCTAGCCAAAAGTTCGTGGGAGAGCGTGGGGCACGAAACCACGGCCAGGGGATAGGCGGCCCGGTGGCTCTGAAGGTGAATGAACCGGGCCAAAAGGGATTTGCCCGTGCCGCTTTCCCCCAGGAGCAGCACGCCGGCATCGGTCGAGGCTACCTGCCGGGCGGTGTCCAAGGCCCGCCGCATGGCCGGATTGGCGCTGTCCCAAAAGGGTTCCGGGTCCTGCCTGCCGCTTCTGTCTTTCAGCTCGGCCACCCTCCGCTCCAAGGCCCTCAAATCGGCCGCTTTTTCGGCGATCAGACGGACCTGAGCGGACTGAAAGGGCTTGGGCAGATAATCGTACGCTCCCCGCCGCATGGCCTCGATGGCGGTATCGATGGAGGCATACGCGGTGATGACCACGATCCGGATCCAGGGGGCGGCCCGGACCAGGAGAGGGATCAGGTCCATACCGTCGGCGGCGCCCAGACGGAGGTCCACG
>JAGVGV010000403.1 GCA_020056895.1 Deltaproteobacteria bacterium | reverse complement strand
GCTATTATGTCAATCATGACATAATACAAGAATACCGCAACAATGATAAATAGTACCAAATATCAACCGGTTGACACGAAATAACGCCGGTCGGTCGGACCGGACCGCCTCCCAACCGGTCTCGATTTGTGGTAATATTCCGGGAAATGTTACCGGGCGCCTTTTCATTCTCATTTCATAGTCGACAACCCGTTGGTCCGGCCGGTGGAGGGGGGCCGACGGGCAGGCGGAGCCGCGATGAAGACCAAAGCTGGGTTATGGGTCGCTTTTCTTCTTTGGGCTTGGGTCCTGCTGTCCGGCGCCGCGTACGCCGGGAACGACACGGCGAGAATCCTTTTTATCAACTCCTACCACCGGGGATACAAGTGGAGCGACGATATCGAAGGGGCCTTGCTGGACAACCTTAAACGGCCCGGCGTCACCCTGGAACTATCCATCGAATACCTGGACAGCCGCCGATTTGAAGCCGAAGCCCGGATGGAACGGGTGGCGGCCGCCCTGGAAACCAAATTCCATAAATATCCACTCGATTTGGTGATCCTCGCGGACAACGCGGCCTTCGATTTCGCCGTTCGGTACCGGGACCGCTTGTTCCCTTCGGTTCCCATTGTTTTTTGCGGGTACAACCAACTCCGGCCCGAAGCCGTCAAGGGCCTGTCCAATATCACCGGCGTGAACGAAGAGATCGATTTTTCGGGCGCCGTGGACTTGGCCCTGACCCTTCTGCCTCGGACCACCACCCTGGCCTTCATTACGTCCACCGGCGAATTGAGCAGCGCCCGCATTGTCGAGGTTCTGGAAAAGACGGTGTTTCCCAAGTATCGTGAACGATATGAGGTCGTGGCTATTCGGGACGCCTCGGTCGCGGAAATCCGGGATCGGCTGGCCCGGCTGCCGCCAACCTCGGTGGTCTTCCTATCCGGTCAGACCCGTGACTTGGGGGACGGCCGAGCGTTGACTCCGGTGGAAAACGGGCGGCTGATCACTCCGATTTCTCCCTTTCCGGTGTTTTCCTTCTGGGATTTCCATCTGGGAACGGGTGTCCTGGGCGGCCGGCTGTTGACCGGGACCGACCAAGGCCGTGAAGCGGCCCGGCTGGCATTGAAAATTTTGGCCGGTTCCCGGGCCGATGACCTTCCCCTGGTTATGGAGTCCCCCACCACCGACTTCATTGACTACCCGGTATTGGAACGGTTCGGCATCGACCCCGATCGGATTCCCTCCGGCGTCGTGGTTCTGAACCGTCCTTTTTCCTTGTGGGAAAACTATCGCTGGCAGATTATCGCGATTCTTACTCTTTTAGGCATCGAAACCCTGCTGATCGCCTCGCTGGTGGTGGCCGTGCGGCAGCGCCGGGCGGCCAACACGGCGCTGACCCGGCTGAACGAGGAACTTGAACTGCGCGTGGAGAAACGAACGGAAGACCTGTCCCGGTCCAACCAAAGCCTGGAACGGCTCAACCAGGAAGTGAACGCCAAGAACCAGGTTTTGGAAAACGCCCTCCTGGAAATCCGAACCCTCAGGGGATTCCTGCCCATCTGCGCCCATTGCAAGAAAATCCGGGACGACCAAGGCTATTGGAACCAGATCGAAAAATATATCCAGGCTCACTCCGAGGCGGTTTTTTCCCACAGCATCTGCCCGGACTGCATGCGGGAACTGTACCCGGATATCGTGGACAAGGTGCTTTCGCGGACCTAGCGGGCGCTGGGAGCGGAAAAATGGCGAACCGGCCCGGCGTTTTTTGTATCAGACCCTCCGATCGGCGGGCTGGGGCAGGTAATAAACCAGGACCGAAGCGGCCAAAGGGCTCCAAAAAACCACCCCCAGCACCACTCGGATGGAATATTGGTCCGCCAAATGGCCGACCAGAGGGGACAGCATCCCCCCCGCGCCGTACGCCAAGCCCATGGTCAGGCTGGCCACCAGCGATTTCCCCCGGGTAACGTACGTTTGAGCCATGGCCGTGGCCAGAGGCAGCGTGGACAAGGTGAAGAATCCGGCCAGAAACGCCCCCCAAAAGATGTGGGGGCCATGGAGATAAAACATCAGGATCAAAAACGGTGAAGCTGAAAGATAACCCACCAGAAAAACGGGCTTGTACCCGATCCGGTCCGCCAGATGCCCGGTGATCAGGCCGCTAAGGGATCCGGCGATAACGAAGGCCGAAATCACCCAGCCCACGTGGATCAGATCGTACCCTTCCTTGGCCAGGAGCACCGGGAAAAAGGTGAAAAACGACTGCACCACGAACACCCGGGTCACGATGATCAGCCAGATTACGAACAGCGGCCGCCAGACCGGCCCCAGGGTTTCCTTCAACGCGCCGATAAAGCCCAGGTCCTGAAGTTTTTCCCCCTTGGGCGGTGGGACCATGAAAAACAGGGAGATCACCAGAAAAGCGCCCGCGAACCCGCACCAGGGCAGGTATTCGAAACCCACCCGGGTGACGAACCACGATACGAACACCGGCCCCACCCCAAAGGCGATGGTTCCTCCCAAAATAAAAATAGCCATGGAAAAACCCAGGTTCCGGCCGGAATAGTCGGGCACCATGCCGGCGGCCGGCGGGTGGAACATGGACTGGCCGATGGACCCCAGCGCGGCGTAGATCAGCAGGCTGTAAAATCCCGTGGCCCAGCCGAACAGGGGGATGAACACGGCCGTCAGAAGCGGGCCGCCCAGCACGAAGATTCGGGTTCGGTACCGGTCCGCCAGATACCCCACCGAAGGCTGGACGATAAAGGCCATGAGCATGGTGGCGCCGGTCACCAGGCCTATCTGAGTTAGGGAAAGGGACAGCTTTTCCTTTAATACCGGCAGCAGGGGGCTGACGAAGGCCATATAAAAGTCGCCCAGGAAATGGACGAGAAACAGACCGAAGATGACCTTGACGTCGGCCCGTTCTCCGGATGCATCATTCGTTCGGGCCGTAGACGTGTCCATGATTCGTTCCTTTGGGAGGAAGCGGCCGGCGATCAGCCGCTTCCGGTTTCCAACTTTGGGGGGGACGTTGGGGTGTTTTAAACTCCAAGGCGATCCCGCTATTTCGCTTTCTTCCCCCCGCCGTTTTCCGCCAGGCGCTTCATCACGCCGAATTCCACTTCCTGGAAGGGCCGGCGGCGGACGCGGTGGGGCAGAGCCAGTTCTGCGGCCCGGATCACGTCTTCCTCCCCGGTGGCGGTCCGGCCTTCGAAGGCGGCCAGGGTCAGAGCGGTTTTGATGACCGTCAG
>JAGVGV010000519.1 GCA_020056895.1 Deltaproteobacteria bacterium | reverse complement strand
TTCATCGACATCGTGTAAGGCAACCATTCCTCCTCAAAGGAAAAAAATATGACCTTTCCCTTGCTCCCCACCGCCGCCGGATTGGCTCCGGCCTTGCTGGACGGCCTGTATTCCGGGACCACTCTGGTGGACCCCGACGGCCGGCTGATCCATTACAATCAGGCCGCCGCCAGGTATTTCGACCGGAAGCCCGAATACATCGGCGTGGACATCCGATCCTGCCACAAAAACCCCGAATCCATCGCCCGGATCGACCAGTGGCTGGCCGAATTCAAGGCCGGCCGGGAAGAAATGGTGGTCCGGCTGACGAATAACCGGGGCCGGAACTGGCGCATGACCTTCGCCCCCATCCGCGTGGACGGCGTTTTGGTGGCGGCCCTGGAAGTGATGGAGCTATTGGATACCGAGGGGGAAGGGGACAAGACCTGACCCGGGCTCCCACTCCGTGAAGGGCCGCCTTCCAACCGATCCTTTTTTCTACGCTCCGTCGGCCTTCTCCGTTGACAGAGGGCGTGGTCATCATTATCTTGCATTATCGAGCATGGCCCGAGGGGGTGGAGTGCGGCCCCGAACCAGGGAACTCCCCCGGCTGGCCCGTCCAAGGGGCCGACCAACCGTTCAATCGTTTTCAAGAAAGCCAAGAAGACCAACTCCATGAACCATATTCGGAACTTCAGCATCATCGCCCATATCGACCATGGGAAATCCACGCTGGCCGATCGCCTGATCCAAAAGGCCGGCTTGGTGGAAGACCGCGATTTCCGCGACCAGATGCTCGATACCATGGACATCGAGCGCGAGCGGGGCATCACCATCAAGAGCAACACCGTCACGCTCCCCTATACCAGCCGGGACGGGCGGCGGTTCGACCTCAATCTCATCGACACCCCCGGTCACGTGGATTTCGCGTACGAAGTTTCCCGAGCTCTGGCCTCGTGCGAAGGGGTGCTGCTCCTGGTGGACGCCTCGCAGGGCGTGGAAGCCCAAACGCTGGCCAACCTGTATTCCGCCATGGAACACAACCTGGTGATCGTGCCGGTCATCAACAAGATCGATCTGCCTTCGGCCAACGTGGAAATGGTCAAGGAACAGATCGAAGTGGACCTGGGCCTCGATTCGGACGACGCGCTGTTGGCTTCGGGCAAGGATGGCATTGGCATCGACGACATCCTGGAAGCGGTGGTGAACCGGATTCCCGCGCCCGCCGGGTCGGCGGACGATCCCTTGCGCGCCCTGATCTTCGACGCCCATTACGACCCCTTCCGGGGGACCATCGTGGCCGTCCGGCTGTTTTCCGGCCGCCTCAAGCCCGGCGACAACCTGCGGTTGATGTTCAACAACACGGTTCACCGAGTGGAAGAGGTGGGCGTTTTTCAGCTAGTCCGCAAGCCCAAAAGCCACCTGGAAGCCGGCGAGGTGGGGTATATCATTTCGGGCATCAAGACCGTCAGCGACGTGGCCATCGGCGATACCCTGACTCTGGACGCCCAGCCCGCCGCCGAACCCCTGCCTGGGTTCAAGGCCGTCAAGCCCGTGGTGTTCAGTTCCATTTATCCCGTATCCGCCGATGATTACCTGGACCTGGCTGATGCCTTGGAAAAATATAAGCTCAACGACGCCGCCCTGATCTACCAGAAGGATTCGTCCGTAGCCCTGGGCCAGGGGTTCCGGTGCGGCTTTTTGGGGCTTTTGCACCTGGAAGTGGTTCAGGAACGGCTGGAACGGGAATTCGACCAATCCATTATCATGACCGCGCCGTCGGTCCAGTACCGGTTCGTGCTCAAGGACGGTACGGAAAAAATCATCGACAATCCCGAATACTACCCCGACCCCATGCACATCCAGACCGCCCTGGAACCGTACATCAAGGCCGGCATCCTGATTCCGGAACGGTATATCGGCCCGGTCATGAAGCTTTGCCTGGACCGCCGGGGCGAAAATTCGCGGATGAACTACCCCACTCAAGGGCGGGTGGAAATTCTGTTCGATCTGCCCCTGGCCGAAGTGGTGTACGATTTTTACGACAAGCTTAAAACCGTGACCCAGGGGTACGGGTCTTTTGATTACGAACTGGGTGATTATCGGCCCAACGAACTGGCCAAGGTGGATATTCTTCTAAACGGTGAAAAAGTGGACGCCCTGTCCGTGATCTGCCACAAGGAACGGGCCCGGGAGCGGTCGTTGTCCATGTGCAAGCGCCTTCGGGACGAACTTCCCCGCCAGCAGTTCAAGATCGCCATCCAGGGGGCCATCGGCGGCACGATCATCGCCCGCCAGACCATCAATCCGTACCGGAAGGACGTAACCGCCAAGTGCTACGGCGGCGATATTTCGCGAAAACGCAAGTTGATTGAAAAGCAGAAAAAAGGCAAAAAGCGGATGAAAATGGTCGGCCAGGTCGAAGTGCCCCAGAGCGCGTTCGTGGCCGTGCTGAAATCCGTGGACGAGGATTAGGAAGAAGCTGTCAGCTGTCAGCTCAAGGGGAAAGAATGCGTTTTGCGCTGGTTCCCAAACTCCAGTTTGGGAACCAGGTAATCGGAAGCTCCAGCTTCCCACCGCTTATGTCTTTGACCCCTTCGCCATCCAAGGAAAACGAATGAAGCTGGAGCTTCATAGCGGTGAGGTTCCCAAGCTGGAGCTTGGGAACCAGTGGGAATTGGATTATATCGACTGA
>JAGVGV010000091.1 GCA_020056895.1 Deltaproteobacteria bacterium | reverse complement strand
TGTTGATCTCCTCGGCTTCCAGGATTCCTCGTTTCAATAGGGCTTCTTTTAGTTCGTTGCCTTTCCTGACGCTCAAATATAGCCGCTTATATCGTTTTGCCACTCCGATGAAGGGATGTTCGATGATTAAGGCCGGAATGGCCTGGGAGGCCTGAACATGGCCGGACCGAAAAAGATCGAGGAACGAAAAGCCCAGATTCTCGCGGCGGCCGAAACGGTCTTCGCCCGCAAGGGGTTTTCCGAAGCCACCATATCGGACGTGGCCCGGCAGGCCGGAGTATCCGACGCCACCATCTACGAATATTTCGCCTCGAAAGAAGAACTCCTGTTCACCATTCCCGGCGAAACCACCCGCATGGGCACGGAACTGCTGGAGTTCAACCTCCGGTACATCCGAGGCGCGGGCAACAAGATGCGCGGCCTGATCTACCATTACCTGGCCTTTTACCAGGAACACCCGGACTACGCCGCCGTCAGCATGCTCATTTTGAAACAAAATCGCAAATTCCTGGAAACCGAGGCGTACCGCCACGTGCGCGAAGGGTACGGCCTGTTTTTGCGGGTGATCGAAGAAGGCGTCCAATCGGGTGAATTCCGGGCGGACCTGGATAAGTACCTGGTCCGGGCCGCGATTCTGGGGGCCATCGAACACCAGGTAACCCGCCGGGCCCTCATGGACAAGCCGGCCAACCTGGTGGATCTGGTGGACCCCCTGACCGACCTGCTTTTGGGCGGACTCAAACGTCCGGTCAACCCGGCGGCCATGAATTTCAAAATCACCGTGGAACCCATTTCGTCCTCGGACGATTAACCACGCCAGCCTCCGGCCCGCCGGCGGCTTCGGGAACAGGGAGCAACGCATGGAACCTTCGGTCGTGTCCATCGTCAAGTACGAAACCCCCAGGGAATCCGTGGCCCGGGCCGTGGAACTGGCGGGCGGCCTGGACGGCCTCGTTCGGGGGGCCAAGGTGGTCATCAAGCCCAACATCGTTTTTTGGACCAAATCCACGCCCTTCCCCAAGTATGGCGTCATCACCACCAGCCGGGTGGTGGAAGACATCGTGGCGCTGCTCAAAGACCGGGGCGCTTCGGACATCGCCATCATTGAAGGCGTGGTCACATCCAAGGCCAAGGATTACGAAACGCCCCAGCACGCCTTTGAATACCTGGGCTATAAAAAGCTGGGGGAACGGTACGGCGTCCGGCCGCTCAACGTGTTCCAGCAGCCCTTCCGCGAAGTGGACCTGGGCGGCGGCGTGGTGCTGAACATGAACGCGGACGCCCTGGACGCGGATTTCGTGGTGGACCTGCCGGTGCTCAAGACCCACGCCCAAACCACGGTCAGTCTGGGCATCAAGAACCTCAAGGGCCTTATCAACATCGAATCCCGCAAAAAATGCCACAACGCGGACCCGGAAAAAAATCTTCATTACCACGTGGCCCGGTTGGCCAACGGTCTGCCGAACCTCCTGACGGTGATCGACGGCATTTATTCGAACGAACGCGGCCCGGCCTTCGACGGCAAAGCCCACCGGTTGAACGTGCTGGTGGCCAGCCGGTCCGCCCTTTCGGCCGACCTGGTGGGGGCGCGGCTGCTGGGGTACGATCCCGCCCAGGTGCCTCACCTGGTCCATGCGGCCAAGGACCGGAACCGGCCCCTGGACCTTTCCGACGTCCAGATCAAAGGCGAAAGCATCGAAAGCCTGGCCCAGCCGCACCAATATTCGTTCCCTTACAACGAAGCGGGCGACCTGCCCGCGCCCATGGTCAAGGCGGGTATCTCGGGCGTTCATTACTACAAGTACGATGACACCATGTGCACGTACTGCTCGGGAGTGAACGGCGTGGCTCTGGCGGCCATCGCCATGGCCTGGAAAGGCCAGGCCTGGGACGACGTGGAAATCCTGACCGGAAAACGGATGAGCCCCCGACCAGGCATGAAAAAAACCATTCTCCTGGGCAAATGCATGTACGACCTCCACAAAGACGACCCCAACATCAAGGAAATGATCGCCATCAAAGGCTGCCCGCCGCCGCCATCGGCCATCGTCAAAGCCTTCCACCAGGCCGGCATCATGGTCGACGCGAACCTGTTCGAACATATGGACCTGGCCCCCGGATTCTTCCTGCGGAAATACCAAGACCGCCCCGAATTCGAAGAATCCTTTTTCCAGGTGGAATAAGAGGGAAGTCTTTTGGGGGGGAACCTTTTGGAAAAGGGTTTCCCCACGCAAAACATACCCCCAACGGGAGGTTGTTCATGGAACGGGTGTTTGTGGTGGGCGCGGGGTTCATGGGGGCTGGGATCGCCCAGGTGGCGGCTCAGGCCGGGTATGCGGTTGGGTTATGGGATGAGCGGGCCGATGCGCTTTCCGGGGCCATGGCCGAGATCGGCCGGTCTTTGGGGCGGCTGGCGGCCAAGGGGCGGTTGGCCGAACCGGTTGACGCGGTTTTGGCTCGGATCCAACCGGCCGCCGGGTTGGGCGACGCCGCCAACGCCGACTGGGTGATCGAGGCGGTGTTCGAAGACCCCGGCCTGAAAAAAAAGCTGTTTCAAACCTTGGAAACGGTGATTCCGGATACGGCCATCCTGGCGTCCAACACGTCCTCCATTCCCATCACCCGGCTGGCCACGGCCTGCCGGCGGCCCGAGCGCGTGGTGGGGCTTCATTTCTTCGGCCCCGTTCCGCTCATGGGCGTGGTGGAAGTGGTGAAAGCCGCGGAGACCAGCCAGGACGTGTTTGAAAAAGCATCCGAATTCGTCCGGTCTTTGGGCAAGGCGCCTTTGCGGGTCACAAGGGACATTCCCATGTTCGTGTTGAACCGGGTTTTCACCGCCGCGTTCAACGAAGCCTGCGATTTGGTGGCCGATGGCGTGGCCACCCCCGAAGACGTGGATATGGGATTGAAACTGGGGTTCGGCTGGAACGCCGGCCCCTTCGAGATCGCCGACAACGCGGGGCTCGATACCCTGGTTCGGATCATGAGTTTTACCGGGTCCTTGAGCGAGGATCGGCTGAAACCCGGCCCGGGCGCGGACCTCATCCGGTCCATGGTCCAGGAAGGCCGGCTGGGCCGCAAATCCGGCCGGGGATTCTACCGGTATGAAAACGGCAAGAAGACGACGTAAACCGGCCATTGGCCGATGCATTTCCATTCCATCCAAGAACTCCCAGAAGGAGGCGGGAACATGAACGAAGTAGTGATCGCGGGATATTTACGAACGGCTCAAAGCCGCAGCCGGCCCACGGACCCGGCGCGTGACTGGTTTTGCAAGATGCGGTCGGACGAGCTTCTGGCCAAGGTGCTGCCGGAACTGATCCGCCGGGTGGGCATCGATCCCAAGGAGATCGATGATTTTCTGGTGGGTTCGGCCATGGGGGTTTCGGAGCAATGGAGCTATGGCGGCCGGATGCCCATCTTTTTGGCCAATCTGCCGGAAACCATCGCCGCCAAGTTCCTGGACCAGCAGTGCGGGTCGGCCATGGCCGGCATCCATGTGGGGTTCATGGAAATCGCCACCGGCAACGCGGATGTGGTCATGGTGGGCGGCATGGAGCACATGACCAGAGTGCCAATGGGCGGAGGCACGGTGGACCGGGGCGTCATCACCCCCAACGCCGCCTTGTTCCTCAAGCCGGAATACCGCCATTGGGATATGGCCACGGCCATGAATATGGGCCTCACGGCGCAAAAGCTGCTCAAGCAGTCCGGTCTGACCCGGGCCGACATGGACCAGTGGGCCGTCCGGTCCCACCAACGGGCGGCGGCGGCTCAGCAAGCCGGCTTCTTCGATAGTGAAATTCTGCCCATCGACGCCGAACAGGCGGACGGTTCCATTCTGCGGGTGGCCGTGGACCAGGCGGTCCGGGGCGACACCACGCTCGAAAGCCTGGCCTCGCTGAAACCGGCTTTCAAGCCCACGGACGATATCACCGCCGGCAATTCCTCGCCGCTCAACGCCGCGGCCACGGGCATGATCCTGATGTCCCGGGAAACGGCCAAAAAGAAGGGCATCAAACCCCTGGCGGCCATCCGGTCCATCGGTTTCGCCGGCGTGGACCCCACCATCATGGGCGACGGCCCGGTGCCGGCCAGCAAAAAAGCTCTGGACCGGCTGGGCCTGGCGGCGGATCAGATCGATTTCTGGGAAATCAACGAAGCCTTCTGCATCGTGGTGCTCAACTGCATCCAGAAGCTAGGGTTGGACCCGGAAAAAGTGAACGTGTTCGGCGGCGGCACGGCCATCGGCCACCCCTTGGGAGCCAGCGGCGTGCGGCTGGTGGGCACCCTGGCCCGGATTCTGAACGAAAAGGGCGGCCGGTACGGCTGCGCCAATGCCTGC
>JAGVGV010000108.1 GCA_020056895.1 Deltaproteobacteria bacterium | reverse complement strand
GTTTTTTTCCAGGGTGAAAACCCGGTCAATGGCCTGGGCCAGTTCGATTTTCTGGAACGGTTTGGCGATGTAATCATCCATGCCGGCTTCAAGAAAACGTTCCCGTTCGCCTTTCATGGCATGAGCCGTCATCGCGATAATGGGGATCCCAGGGTCGAACGAATGAGCCGGGTCCATCCGGATCCTGCGAGTGGTTTCCAGCCCGTCCATCCCCGGCATTTGGATATCCATGAAAACGAGATCGAACTGATCCAGCTTCAAAAACGTAAGGGCCTTGGCCCCATTTTCGGCGGTGGTGACGACGTGGCCCAACCGTTCCAGCATTTTTTTGGCGAACAATTGGTTGACTGGGTTGTCTTCGACCAGAAGGACATTCAGGGATGACGATTTCCCGCCGGCCGGGATGAAGGCGGGCGAAACCGCGTCCCGGGCCCCCTCGGGCCGTGGTTTTCCCAGCCAAAGGGAAAAGCGAAAGGTAGAGCCCTGGCCCACTCGGCTTTCAACCTGGATATCCCCGCCCATCAGTTTCACCAGATGCCGAACGATGCTCAACCCCAGGCCCGTTCCCTCGTAATCCCGGCTGTATGAACTGTCCACCTGGGAAAAGGGATCGAAAATGCAGGCCATTTTTTCTTCGGGAATGCCCACGCCCGTATCGCATACGGAAAAATGAAGCCGGACGCGATCATTGGCGGTATTCGTTTCATCCACCTGAGTCATCACCCGGATTTCACCCCGGGGAGTGAACTTGACCGCGTTGCCGATCAGGTTGATCAATATCTGCCGGATCCGGGCGCCGTCGCCGATCAACGCCGGAGGCACGGCGCCGATGATGTCGTAGTGAAGATGGACTTTTTTGATCTGGGTTTGTAGAGCGAACATTTCAATGACGGATTGGAGGATGTCGGCCAATGACAAAGGCTCTTCGATGATTTCGATCTTGCCCGCCTCGATTTTGGAAAAATCCAGAATATCGTTGATGATGGTCAGGAGGGTTTTTCCGGAATTCAAGGCGGTTTCAACGTATTTTTTTTGGTCTTTGTCCAGCGGCGTATCTTCCAGTAACTGCACCATGCCCAAAACACCGGCCAGGGGGGTGCGGATTTCATGGCTCATATTGGCCAGAAACTCGCTTTTGGCCCGGGCCGCGGCTTCGGCCTGACTTTTGGCGGACTTCAGTTCGTCCTCCATGGTTTTTCGTTGGGTGATGTCGGTAATGACGCTCATCAGGCTGGCGTAGCCGTCGAAAGTGACCGTAGCGGTGGACACCAGGGCGTGGATGATTTTTCCGTCCTTGGCTTTCAACCGGGTCTCGTATCCGGCCAAGTCCCCTTTTTGCTCGATCATCCGCCACATGTTCCGCCGTTCATCCGGGTGGACGAAGAGGTCCAGTTCCAAGGGCGTACAGCCCATCGCTTCCAGGCGGGAATAGCCGGATATTTCATGAAAGCGGCGGTTCACTTCCACACATCGGCCGTTATCCAGCCGGAACAGGCAGAGGGCGTCGGGTACGGCTTCGAAGGTGGTCCGGTATTTCCGTTCACTTTCGCGTAACGCTTCTTCAACCAGTTTTCCGGGGGTAATATCGGTATGAGTTCCGCACATGCGTAACGGGCGGCCCAGTGGGTCGCGCTCCATGATGCGGGCCTGATCCAGAATCCACTTGTATTCCCCGCTCTTGGTCAGCATGCGGTATTCCGCCCGGTACAGGGGAGTCAGTCCGCTCAGGTGATCCTGAATGGCTTTCCAGGCCCGGTCCTTGTCTTCGGGATGAATCAGCTCCGTCCATTGTTGGATGGTCAGTTCGATCTCTTCGATGGTGTAGCCCAACATTTCGGCCCAGCGTTGGTTCCGGTTCACCGTACCCGTTTCCAGCCGCCAGTCCCAGTACCCCAACCGGGCTCCATCAATCACCAGCTTGAAACGCTCCTCGCTTTCCTTCAGAACCCGTTCGGCGTCCAGCCGCCGCGCTTCCTGTTTGTCCCGTTGCAGCCGGGCAAAAAGAACCGGCGCGATTTCTTCCGCCATGGTGGTCAAAAGGGCCCGGTCAGATTCGTCGTATCCGTTTGGCTTGTTGGCCAGATGAATGGCGCTGATGACCTGCTCGTGAAAAACGATGGGCGCTACGATGGTGTTCCGGATGGGAATATGACCGGGAGGCGTTCGCCAAGGTCCTTCATTAGCGGCCAGAGTTTGTTTTTTAACGATAGCGTTCCCGAAAATTCCGCCAAAAGTCCCTTTTTGAAAAAGGTTCTCTTTTTCCGAAATGTTGCATTTCTCTCAATAAATCTCCCGAGTCATGGCCGGCGAGACGAACGAACCCTCCTCGTTGAAATAACCGAACGTACCGTACTCGCTGTGCATCACCTTCAAGGTGTATTTAAGGATTTGGGCGTACATGGCTTCGTCGGGATAGGTGAGGAAAATCTGGTTGATATCGTTCCGGATGCGTAGTTCGCGATCGGACCGGGCCAGCCTTGCCTCGGCGTCCTGACGTTCCAGTTCCCCCGCCGCCCGGACGGCCGCCATTTTAAGCACGGACTCCACGAACCCCGGGTTGCTCAGAGGTTTTCGGCTGATCACGGCGATCAGACCGATGGGCCGGCCGTTGGATCCCCATAAAATGGTTCCGGCGTAGCTTTCGGCGTCCATTTCCTGAAGAACCTCGTCCTTGGGGAACAACCGGCGGACCGCGGTGGGAAAGCAGCAGATACTTCGATCCACCACCGCGCCGCAAGGTGTGTCCTTGAGGGCGTACGAAAGGTTGTCCTCGAACCGGCCGTCGGAGTATACGGCCACCGTGGTGGCGGTCAGGCCGTCCTCTTCCAGCCGATCCACGCAGATGAAATCCATATCCAGGCTTTGGGCCAGATACCGCGCCAGGGCCTGAAAAAAATCCTCGCCTTGGGCGATCCAGCCGCATTCGGCCAGAAAACGCTGGGCTTCTTCCTGCCGCTTTCGTTCCGTGATGTCGGTATTGGCGCCCAAGTATCCGATCCGCCGGCCATCCCCGCCCACCAGTTCCGTGGCCTGCCCATGAACCCAGGTGGTTTTACCGTCGGCCGTGCGAAAGCGGTATTCAAGACCCCACCCGCCCTTGGACTCCACCATTTGACGCCAGGAATGCACCACCCGTTCACGGTCATCCGGGTGGATGCCGGCCACCCACCCCGAACCAAGGGCCTGTTCCGGGGACAACCCCGCCATATCGCGCCAAGCCTGGTTGACAAAAATACAGTTGCCCTTTTCATCGGTCAGGTACACCCCAATGGGCGAAGATTCGGTGAGCAGACGGAATTTCTCTTCGCTTAACATCAGGGCGTTTCGAGCCTTTTTTCGGTCCTTATCCACGCCGGCCACATACAGGGCGATTTCCAGGGTTGCCCTCAACTCCTTGTCACGAACGGGTTTCAACAAGTACGCCAGGGGCGAGGTTCGTTTGGCTTTTTCCAGATCACGGGCTTCGGCGTGCGCGGTGAGGAAGATCACCGGGATGCCCCATTTTTCGTGGATGATGTCCGCGGCCGATATGCCGTCCATGGGTCCACCCAGTTCGATATCCATCAACACCAAGTCCGGCGGAGACAAGGCGATCCGGTCCAGGGCGGTCTCGGCCGTCACCGCCACGCCCAGAACAGAATATCCCATATCTTTCAGGCGCATAGAGAGGTCGGCCGAGATGACGGCTTCATCTTCGACGATAAAAATAGACGCTTGGGCGCGGTTTTCGGGCATACAGCACCTTCCACGTTCGTCATCACCGCCGGACCGGAAATCATGCAGGCCCCGTCCAGGGTGGTGATGCTCGTCTGTTCGTTCCCTCACAGTGTATCATCCCCTCCCACCTTGGGGAACGAGGAACCGAACGGCAAAGGTTCACGTTGCCGCACCGGACGCCGTATTTGAAGGACCGCGGAATGGGTGTGAAGACGGTAAGACCAAGGAAATAAAAGGAATATAAGAAGACACCGAACGGTGGGGGGCTCCGGAGCCCAGGCGTTCCCACCTTGGGTTCCCATGGGCGGCCTGGGGCGGTCCGAACGGTCCGGCCGGAGCCTTCCAACCTGGTGAGTCCGGTTCCAGAGCGGCGATCTATTACCAAAACCCTTTGAAAATGCTAGACCAGGCGGCTGATGACACCTCCGGTTTCCTCGGACCAGACGGCCCGGCGAAGGGATTCCTCGTATTCGAGCTGACGTGCGGCGGCTTCCTGGGCCCGCCGTTCATCGTCCCGCCGGGCTCGGTCCGCTTCCACGGACACAGCGGTCGAAACTCCCGCCAAGGTGATGGCTTCGGTCATGATGGACCTCCTTCTTTCGGTGGGCGCCGCCCGTCCGGCGCATGTGTCCCTTATCCCGTCCGGCGACGGGCCGGTGCTGACGAGCCTTGGGCGTTAACCCCATGGTTCTCCGAAATCCGCTCCGGTCCCGGACTTGGACGACCGGTTACACTTGAAAAACGTGGACCAGACCTTCCAGCCGATGAATCCGCCCCACGTCCGTCCGAGTCATATCCGCCAGGCTGGTTTTCACGCTTTGGAGCAGTTCCTCTGCGGCCGACAGGTCTTTAGGCGGACTCTGAGCCCGCCGGTTTTCCAGGGAAATCACCTGCACGGCGTCGGCCTGCACCGTGGGCCTGGATTCCGGAGCGGTCTGAACGGCCTTTTGGAGCGTTTCGGCGAACGACTCTTGGGCGGAAGCACGCGTTCCGTCCCTGGCCTTCGTCCGATTCGCCTGGTCCAGTTTCTGGTTTTTCTGGAACGGATGATCACTGATGATTTTCATGGTTCACCCCTCGCCCTTCCCTCCCGACGTCACGGCCGTTTTCCATAGCGGCGAAAAACCGTTGGCCCTGACATCGGAATTGGATCGGTCCCCTCGATGAATGAGGAATGGATCGTGGTTCCATCCCCCGCTTCCAGCCTTCGGAACCCGACTCGCCAGGTTCCTTGACTTCTTCGGGACCCTGGGTTGTGAGGACGGAGGAAACCGAAGCCATCCAACTCCCGGTTGGCGGCCCCAATAGGCAAAGGTGGAGATCCACGTCAGACGGCATCCCTCCGTCGGCGCGGCCCCCAATTTGGCCCCTCCCACGTCGCTCATCCCACATCGCCTTTCCGTGTGGACCGGTCCGGCCAGATCGGTCCACCTTGGCTGACGACGCCCGCGCTGAAAACCTGGAAGGATTCCAACCGGCGCCCTAACTCCCGACCCGCCAGCAAGGTCGCCCCCCAAGGAAGCCACCATCTGGCGTCACTTATCTTTTCGGCCGGAGAGGCCCCGGACTTGAGAAAAAACTTGAGGTATACCTAAATATATTTATGGGTTTGTAAATTTGTTGTAATTACGATCAGATACGTGATACCCGCAGGCGGTGTATCCGGAACCCATCCCCCAAAAAGATCGCGGTGCGGAATCGCCGGACCCTTTTTTAAGCGCCTTCGAGGCCCACACTCGTGTTGTCCACCGGTACCGCCGAACCCTTCGGAGGGCCGGGCTTTACAAGCGGCCCCGGGCTGAGTATAATCGGCCCATCTTTTCGCCGGCGACCTTTTAAGCCGGCGGTTTTGTTCCTAAGGAGACCAACGATGGAGACCGTACCCATCACCCCCGAAGGTTATGACCACCTTAAAAAAGAACTCAGCCGTTTCCTCAAGGTGGAACGCCCGGCCAACGTGAAGGCCATCGAGGAAGCGCGAGCCCACGGGGATTTATCGGAAAACGCCGAATACCAC
>JAGVGV010000442.1 GCA_020056895.1 Deltaproteobacteria bacterium | reverse complement strand
CGAGCGAATTCCTCGCCGTTCACCATCACCTTCCGCTTGTCCGCTTCCACCCGGGTGATCTGGTCCCAGGGGATAAGCCGGAGTTCGCGGACCGGATCGTCGCCGGCTTCGGCCGCCAAAGGGTTGATGGTCCGGAGGCCGTCCTCATCCAGGGTAAAGGGCGGCAGGGGGCAGGAATAGGCTTCGCCCAAAGGTGGAAGGGGGTTGAGCGGCGTCAGTCCCGCGTCCATGGTTCTCAGAACGGGATGGGGCGGCCGGGCCGCGAATCGGCGGCCCCACCAGCGAACGAAGGTCACCGACGGCCGGGCCACGGGCAACAGGCAATCGGTGACATACAGCCCAAAAAGGACCGCGACGAGGAGCAGGTTTTCGTTCATGCGCCGGCCGGATCAGGCTCCGGGATCAATGGAATCGGGCCCGGCGGGCGGGGGCGGAACGGCGGCGACTTTTTTCCGGCCAAAGATTTTTTTTAAAAACCCGGCCACGGCCAGGAAGCCGATCACCAGGATTTTCCACAAATGCTTGAGCAGGCCGGATTTGGCGGCCACCGCGGCCGCGCCGCCCACCACCAGAGCCGACAGGCCATAGGTGGCCAGCTTGTCGCCCTGCCGGAATTCCGCGTATTTATGGCCGGTTTTGTACGAAAAGCCGGCCAAAAGGGCTTCGTATTCGGGCAGCGTGGTTTCCAGCGCGGCGGGGTCCGCCACCAGAGTGACCTTCATGACTCCATCCCGACCCAACAACCGAGTGTTCCAGTTGATCACCGTCTTGCCTTCGGATTCCCCCCGGATGGCCCATTCCAGATTGTTGGTGGCGGGGTTGTACCGAGGCGGTTGCTGCCAGCCCGTAACCGTCAACTTCGCCCAGCCCCGCTTCGCCCGCTCCTCGTTGGCCGCTTCGGTCCCTTTCTGGATCGATTTGAGCATGCCGTCCGCGTCCAGGGATTCCTTTTCGTCGTCCTTGATGAACCCCACCGGATCGAATTCGAAAAGCAAAAACCAATCCGCGTCCATTTTCGAAAGAAACCCAAGCTCCTGGCCGCTGATTGGGTTCTGCATCATTTCCATCAGCTTGCGGGTATCCTCGGCATTGGCGAATACGTGCCCATCGGGCAGTTTCACTTCAGCCAAATCCCCCAGAGTCCCGGCGCCGGGACCCACCTGCCACTGGACCTGAGGCGGCGCGGGTTGCCCTTCCTGCTGAGCCAAACCCACGCCCATGCCCATCACCAGCCACAAAACGGTTACCATCGCCAGAATCCACCGGATGGACTTCATAGCCCCCTCCCTCGAATTGGAATCCCAACCTTCCCCGAACTCAAGGACCGCATGATAATCCCAACCGGGGGCCATAGGGAAAAAAAGGAGGCGCCCTACCGATCTTTTAAGGGACCGTCCGCCGTTAAAGACCCGCCGGCCGGTAATCATCCGATGATTCCCAAACGGAACCAAAACCCGGTTCGGGCCGCCCATCGCGGAAGGCCGGCCTGGTTCCTCCACGAAACCATTGACGGCCCAAGGCCCCATGGGCTAAAAAGAACCGAAAACGGCCGGCCGGAAAATGTTCTATCTTGAAGGCCCCATTTCCGAAAATACGAGGCATCAAAACCCATGGCCAAATACCCCCATTCCGAAATCGAAGCCACGTGGCGCGCCCGCTGGGAAGAATCCCAAATCTATAAGGTGGACCTTGATCAGGCCCGGCGCCCCTTCTACAACCTGATGATGTTCCCCTATCCTTCGGCGGAAGGGCTCCACGTGGGCAACGTCTTCGCCTTCGTCGGGTCCGACATTCAGGGCCGGTTCCACCGGATGCGGGGATACGATGTCTTCGAACCCATCGGCTTCGACGCCTTCGGCATGCATTCGGAAAACTTCGCCCTCAAGATCGGCACCCACCCCGCCCGGCTGGTCCCCCGAAATATTGAAAATTTCAAGGAAAACCAGCTTAAAAAAGTGGGCAACATGTACGACTGGGGCCACACCGTGGATACCACCTCGCCCGATTACTACCGCTGGACCCAGTGGATTTTCATCCAGCTTTTCAAGGCCGGCCTGGCGTACCGCCAGGTGGCCCCGGTCAACTGGTGCCCAAGCTGCAAAACCGTGCTGGCCATGGAACAGGTGATCGACGGCGCCTGCGAACGATGTTCCACCGATGTGACCAAAAAGGAAATGGCTCAGTGGTTCTTCAAAACCACCGCCTTCGCCCAAAAGCTTTTGGACAACCTGGACGTGATCGACTGGTCCGAAAAAACCAAGGTGGCTCAGCGGAACTGGATCGGCCGGAGCGAAGGGGCCATTGTCACCTTCCGGCTGGACGGGCACGATCAGACCTTCGACATTTTCACCACCCGGCCCGATACGCTTTTTGGCGTGACCTACATGGTCTTCGCCCCCGAACACCCCATGCTCGACCGGATCGTCACTCCGGACCAAAAGGCCGACGTGGCCGACTACCAGGCTCGGGCCGCCCGGATGACGGAAGTGGACCGCCAGGCCGAAGGCAAAGAAAAAACCGGCGTGTTCACCGGGGCGTACGCCATCAACCCGGTCAACGGCGAACGGGCGCCCATCTGGGTGTCGGATTACGTGCTGATGGGGTATGGCACGGGGGCGATCATGGCCGTGCCGGCTCACGATACCCGGGATTTTGAATTCGCCCGGAAATTCGGCTTGGAAATCCGAGTCGTCATCAGCCCCGACGGCCAGATTCAACCCCTGTCCGAAGCCTATACCGGCGAAGGAGTCATGGTCCAGTCCGGCCGGTTCAACGGCCTTCCGGCCAAGGAACAGGGCATCCGGGCGGTCACTCAGTGGCTGGCCGATCAGAGCCTGGCCCGGTTCAAGGTCCAGTTCCGGCTGAGGGACTGGTGCGTCAGCCGCCAGCGGTATTGGGGGCCGCCCATTCCCATCATTTATTGCGACCATTGCGGGCCTCAGCCCGTGCCGGAAAAAGACCTGCCCGTCCGGCTGCCGGATATGGAAGACTACCAGCCCGATGGGTCCGGCCAGTCGCCCTTGAAGCGGTCGGCCGAATTTTTCCATACCGTCTGCCCCACCTGCGGCGGCCCGGCCACCCGCGAAACGGACGTATCGGACAACTTCCTCTGTTCGGCCTGGTATTTTTACCGGTACCCGTCCACCGAATTCGACGATCGGGCCATGGACCCGGTCCGGACGAAAAAGTGGCTGCCCGTGGACCTGTACGTGGGCGGGAACGAACACGCCGTGCTGCACCTGCTCTATTCCCGGTTCCTCTGCATGGCCTTTCATCAACTGGGGCTGGTCGATTTCGAGGAACCCTTCACCCGGTTCGTGGCCCACGGCATGATCGT
>JAGVGV010000393.1 GCA_020056895.1 Deltaproteobacteria bacterium | reverse complement strand
GTTCAAGTACCCCCGGGCCAAACCGGATTGGTTGGTCACCACCACCAGCAAAAAGCCCAGCCGCTGGAGTTCCCGAAGCCCTTCGGCCGCGCCGTCAAGGAGTTCCACCTCGTCGGGCTGCCGAAGATAGTGCCGTTCCACGTTGATGGTGCCGTCACGGTCCAAAAGGACCGCCCGCCTGGCCGTCATGATTCCCCCATGTTTGTTCCCGGGGCTTGTCCTTCGCGGCGCTTGGGCGTCGGAGGGAGGCCACACTGGTTTTAGCAACTTTTAGGCCAGGTTCCCCGGGCGAGCACCGGTCCGCCCCCGTCGAAACACGGGGACGACGGCCGTGCATCTTGTGAAAATTCAATGATATGAATGGAATAATACATCAATGCCGCCTTGAACCCTTGAACGCGAAAAAGGCCGACCCCTTCGCCGGTTCCCCAGGAAAAACCTCTTGATCCGCTAGTGGCATGTCAAATGTCAAGTGTCGGGTGTCGGCGCCATCGCTCCATTTCTGGTGGCGCCCCGGTATTGCTTGGCGAGGAGGTACGCTCTGGTTTCGGCCCAGGCTTTTTGAAGAACCCCCTCACCCCACCCTCTCCCCCAGGGGGGCGAGGGGAAAGAAAAGGACCCGCCTTGGGCGCTTTTCTTTTTCAGTGAATGAATGGGTGCCTTCATTATTTATTAACGAAATTCATCCAGTTGATCGAGAATTATTTCCCCTCTCCCCTCGAGGGGAGAGGGCGGGGTGAGGGGTGGAGAACAGAAAAATGCTTCTTGTAATAACCCGAGATCGTCCCTCGAGGTGGAAACCTGATTTCTCAGTAAACTTGACGGACAAAAGGTTTTAGCTCTTATTTTTTAGACATTCAAAGCGTGACATGGCACTAGGCAAAACCTTCCCCTTGGCCCTCCCAGGGAAATCCTGGTCCCGATCCGCTCCTTGGAATCTGCAATCCCATCTTTCTGGCATATGGTTTGCTTCCCTTCCCATCGATCTCCGGGGACCGATCGATTGGTCCCCCACCCTTTTCGCCGGATTCAAGGACCTTATCGGTCTTCGGGTCCGGCCCCATCGAGGCGGCCATGACTCACGAATCGCCCAAGGCGTCGGTGCTCATTTCCACCTTCAACCGTCCCGATTATCTTCGCGAAGCCATCCAGAGCGTGGTGGACCAGCGGATGACCGATTGGGAGCTGTTGGTTCTGAACGACGGCGGCGTGGACGTGGCCGACGTAGTGGCTTCGTTTCAAGACCCCAGAATCCGGTATTTCCCGGACGACGTGAACAAGGGCGCGGCCCACCGGTTCAACCAGGGCCTGGAACAATCCAGGGGGGAATACATCACCTACCTGGGGGACGACGACCTGTTCTACCCCAACCACCTGGAAGTTCTGGCCAAGGCGCTGGACGACCACCCCCAGGCGGGCTTGGCCTATTCGGACCTGTACGCGGTTTCCTGCGTTCGGGACGACGCCACCGGCCGGCGGTATGTGCTGGACAAGCGGATCATGGTCTCCCGGGATTTCAACCGCGAGTTCATGTTCCACTACAACCATGTTCTTCACGTTAGCCTGATGCACCGCCGGGAGGCCGCCTTCCGAGTAGGGTGTTTCGACGAATCGGTGAAGGTGCTCATTGAATGGAGCCTCAACCGGCGGCTTTGCTTCTGTTACGATTTCGTCCACGTGCCCGAGGCCACCGGCGAATATTACATGCCCGTGTTCAAATCGGACCGGATCAGCGTGGTTCAGCGGAAAGACAAGGAAAGCTACAAACAGAACGTCCGCAGAATCCGAACCAGCTTTCCACCCGAACCCTGGCCGTTCATCGACAAGGTGGCCCTGATCCATCCGGTGTACCAGGCCGAAGCCAACCTGGCTCAGCGGGTGATGGACCTGATCGACAACATCGATCATCCCTTCCATTTATACCTCGTCAACAATACCGGGCGGACGGAAAAGGAATTCCGGACCGTTCTGGGCCGGCTGAACGAACTGGGCGGCATCCATGTGTTGACTCCGCCCAAACGGCTTCCGTTGATCGAATCGTACCGGTTCGGCGCCAAACAAACGTCGGCCGCGTATCTGTTCCTGATAACGGAAAACCTGAAAATCAAGGATATACCCAAGCGGCTGTTCGGCGGCCTGGCGGCGCTCAAGGAACTGGGCAAGACCACGGATGGCATCAAATGGCAGGTGGAGGACGAAAAAAAAACGCCCTTCGACATTCTGACCCGGAAAGACAATTTTTTAAAGAAAAGCGATCCGAACCGGAAAAACCACCAGGTGCAGTTCCACACGTTGGGCCCCATGGTCGCCGCCGGGTTCAAGTTCGACGTGACCTACGCCGAACACCGCCGGCAGTTCAGCCAGGGCCAGTATCAGGACGCCCGCCGGACGGTCGAGGAATGTCTGGCCATTCCCAAAGGAGCGCCGGGAATCCAATTCCTGATCCACAATTACCACCGAACTCTGATGGCCCTGGAAGATTACGAACCGGCGGAAAAAGAGATCCGGGCTCTGATCGACCGGGGGTATCTGCCGGACAACTACATCCGCCTGGGTCAGGTGCTCCAGGCGCAAAAACGGTTCGGCGAAGCGCTGGAAGCGTACCGCCGGGCTCTGGACAGCCTCCATTTTGACCGGATCGATTTTGACAGCCGGATTTTCCCCTTCAATTTTCCCAAGGAACTGGGAGCCTTTACGGCCATGATGGGGCTAGGGGAATGCGCGTACGAAACCGGCCAGGCGGCGCTGGCGTCCCAGATGTTCCACCGGGCGTCCAAAACCCGGGCCAACAGCCATAAGCCCTTTTTGGGGTTCGCCAAACTGTTTCTGACCGCCGGTCAGTTGGACCGGGCCGAAGTGGTTTTGGCCAAGATCGGCCCCCGGGACGGCGCCAAGGACCCGGAAACCCAGCGGCTGATGGGAAAATTGTGCGAACGTCGGGGACGGTTGGACCTGGCCTTCGAATGCCACCGGAAGGCCTTCCAATACGCGCCCTTCGACGAAGCGAACATCGATGCCTTTTATTTCGCGGGCGCGGGATTGAAGCAATGGGACGACATGAAACCGCCCCTGGAAGGTTTTTTGGCCAAACGGCCGGACCATGTGAAAGCCCTGACCCGGCTGGCTTCCATTTATCTGCAAACCCGGGATTACGACCAGGCCGCGGAACTGACTCGAAGAGGATTGACCAAAGATCCGGCCAGCGCGGTGCTCCGAAGCATTGAAAAACGCCTGGCCGACCTGGTCCGGGAAGCCCCGCCGGTCCCGGTTCCGGCTCCGGACCCCCTGGCCCCGGGTCTGGTGATCCCCTCGCCCTTCCAGATCGGCGATTCGTCGTGGCTGACGGGAAATCCGGCCGGACGAAACTGATTCCAGGTCGTTTGGGCCGATGACGGGGCGGCGAGACCGGTCTCGTCCCATCGGCTTGAAGGCGCCTTGACCAGGGCCTGATTAAGCCAAGGGGGCGTCCGGCGGGAAACCGACGCCCCCGATGTTTCTATTTTTCCATAAACAGGGGCGTCAGGCTGGCGCCCCGTTTTTGGGCCATTTCCATGGCGTGCTGCATCCCGCTTTCGGGCGGATAGGTTCGTTCGGCTTCCGGCTTGAGCAGTAATTTCATGGCCTCGGTGGCGCAGGTGGTCACGCACAGGCCGCAGCCGATGCAGCGGTCCGGGTTCACCCGAGCCAGTCCGTCGTCCGTCATTTTTATGGCGGCCATCTGGCACCGGTCCAGGCATACCTCGCAGCCGGAACAGCTTCCTTCGTCCACTTCGGCCCGGTAGTTGGACATCACCTGCAGGGCCGGTTTTTCCATGCGGTTGAGAGACCGCAAAAGCCCGCAACAGTCGCCGCAACAGTTGCACATGCCGCCGGGGTTCTGGGCGTTGAAGGGCTGCGAGACCAGCCCCGCTTCCTCGGCCCGGTCCATGATCGCCAGGGCTTCGTCCACGCCGATCATCCGGCCCATCTTTTTGCCTACGTAATAATCGGCATGGGATCCGAAGACCAGGCAGACCTCCACGGGTTTGTCGCAGTTCTTGTCCACCAGGCTTCGCTGAACCCGGCAGATGCAGTTGGCTACGGCGATTCTTTTCTGTTTTTTAAGCACTTCGCGGGATTCGTCATAAATCGCCACTTTATGCTGAACCGGGATGGACCGGCCAATGGGAATGGGCCGCAGCACGTTCACGGCGCCGGCGATGGACCCGCCAAAGGCTTCCTCGTAGTATTGTTCCATCATTTCGGCGAATTCCCGGTCCATTGTGGGCAACTGGTATTCATAAATACCCACTACGAAGGGCGAAGCCGCGTATTTGGCTTTTTCGCCGGACCCGTGGCGGAACAGCAAACCCTTTTCGGCCATCTGATCCAGCAAGGCCGCCACCGGCCCCGGTTCCAGGCCGATCCGCTGGGCGGCCGCGGCGGGGGATTCCAGCATCATGGTCATCTTGAGGTACATCCCGGCTTCCTCTTCGGTGAAGAGTTTTTTCAGGATGCGGATTTCAACGCCGGAAGCCGTGGCGGGGTACCCCACCGAGTACTGGTCGAGCTGTTTCCTCAGCTGTTGGTACACGTCGGACATGGGCGCTCTCCTTCAGGGGTTGGACCGGGCCGTTCGCGGCCCCGTTGTTTGGTTGACTGTCCAATTTACTTCGTTCCGGGTCCTTTGTCAAAGGACAAGGCGGAAAATCCCGCCAGACCGCCGGAAAATACTGGATTTCATGGTTGACAGATAAAAGGAGTTGCACCCAAAATAAGTAAAATTGGGGTACACCAGCCCCCCCTAAGAAAGGCCACAACGTGCCTATTGAAAAATACCGCTGCGGTAATGACAGTTTCGCCACCATGCCCGGCCCTTTTTCTCCCGACAATTTCCTTCCCGAAGACACCTATGGCCGGGGCGTCCTGGGTACGCCGATCTATTTTCCTAATGTCCTGTCCTGCTTGGCCTTCGCCGTCCAAACGGACCAAAATGTTTTTGGCGCTCATGTAACCATTGGCGACAGAGACTATTACATCGACCGGCTTCTGGAAAAAATGCGTACGAGAATTCGGATGGATGGTTTGACCGTTCAGGGCATATTCATCATGGGCACCACGGCTGGATGGAAGACGATTGCCAAATATAAGAAGGACATAGGGGACGTCAACGCCGCTGGCCCATGGGAATACAGCGGTGATCGGATCAGGGGTGGAATCCGTGCCCCCAAATACCAATGGCCCAAGATGGTTAAAACCCTGAAAGACCTGTTTGGCTATAACGGGGTGGTCCTCCGGTTTGAAAAGGATGACCAAAACGCCCGACATGTCTACCGGGGTACCTATCTTGGGATTGCCCCAACCCCACTCCAATGGGATTTTAAAGATATGGCCAATGAAGCCTACACCCCCGCGGATGCCTCCGGGGGCGTGTTCACTCCCATTCCCAGGTTCACGCCTCATACTTAAGCGAGAGTAGTGGAAACCAGGAAAGGCTCAGGACTTTTTGTCCCTTTTTCCGTGGAAGGCGGTCCTTCTTTCCCAAACGATTGGACAGCCAGATATCATTGACGCCCTCCCCCTGGTTTGGTACCGTGCCCCTATCCAAAGGGAGGTGGTTCCATGACCCTGCCCCGAGCCGAAGTGGCGACCGAAGACCAGGAAGGGGTGTTTCACTGCGTTTCCCGGAGCGTCCGGGGGGCGTACCTGTGCGGCGGGGAAACATCCGGCGGGCCGTCCCTGGACCACCGGAAAGAGTGGGTTCGGAACCGGCTGAAGGAGCAGATCAAAGGATTCGCGGTGGACGTTCTGGGGTTCGCCGTGACGCCCCATCAGTTGGACGTGGTGGTTTGGACCCGGCCCGATCAGACGGACGGATGGTCGGACGCGGAAACCATCCAGCGTTGGCGAAGGGTTTTTCCGGCGGACCGGGCGGAAAAAAGAACGGCGAAAAAAAACGGACGGCCCCCCCTCCCGAAAAAGGACGAATCTCCGGACCGGATCGGCGACCTGCGCCAGCGCCTGGGCGGCGTTAGCTGGTTCATGCGCTGTTTGAACGAAGGACTGGCCCGCGCCGCCAACCGGGAGGACGGCATGACCGGCCGGTTCTGGGAAGGCCGATTCAAATGCCGGGTTCTGCTGGACGAATCGGCCATCGTCACCTGCCTGGCTTACGTGGACCTGATTCCCGTCACCCATCCCCTATTGAGTGACCCCGGCCGGATGGAACATTCCAGCTATTTCGACCGGCTCCAGCCGGCGGCTCCGGGCCGGTCCGAAGCCTGGCTTTGCCCCATGGGCCAGGAGGCGGTGGATGAAGGCCGGAGCCGGGTGTCCTTGGACCTGGAAGATTACCTGGCGCTGATCGATTGGACGGCCCGGCAATGGGCGGCGGATCCCGGGGAACCTATGCCGGATTCCCTTACCGAAATCCTCCAGGGCCTTCAGATTCACCCCCACCGCTGGGTGGAGACCGTGGCCGGGTTCGAGCGGTTGTTTCACCGGGTGGCCGGCCGGGCGGATTCCATTGTCCAATGGGCGGAAAAAGCGGGCAAACATTGGATGGCCGGAATCCGGTCCGGGCAGGCCGCGTTCATCAAAAAATAAAAGTAACAGGCTTGGAACCCGGACTCCGAAATTCGGTTTCATCACGGAATTTGGATGGACCAGGCGAAGAATAAAAAGGGGAAATCAATGCAACCACGGATTACACGGATTTCACGGATAAGAACAATTTGAATTCATCCG
>JAGVGV010000663.1 GCA_020056895.1 Deltaproteobacteria bacterium | reverse complement strand
CCGATGCCCAGGCCATACAGGATCATGGCCGGTCCGGTATAGGGCGACGTGGTCATGTCCGGAGCCAGGAAAAAGGCGCCGATCATCATGTATCCCGCCACCATGTGGTGAAGGGGGTTGGCGAAGGTGGAGGGGTCCACCAACCAGAAAACCAGTCCGAAGGCCAATTGTCCGCCGAGGAAGCTCAGAGGAATTTGCCAGGGAATGACTCGTTTATAGACCAGGTACAACCCGCCCAGTAGGAGAGCCAGAGCGCTGGTGGACCCCAAGCCGCCGGGCACCCCGCCGCTCAGAAGCGGCCACCAGCCGTACGCGTCGATCATCTGGCCGGGATCGCCAAAATCCAGCAAGCCCAAAGGGGTTTCTGAAAAATCCAGGGGAACTACGTCGGCCCAGCCCTGAGTCAGGCAGATGGGTTCCACGAATACCTTCGTGGCCGCGGCCCAGGAAAGGTTCAGCACCGCCCAACCCACTAATACGGGGTTGAACGGATTGCCTCCCAAACCGCCATACATGGACCGGCCGATGAAAATGGCCAAGGTAGTGCCGATGATGACCGCCCACCAGGGCGCCCCGGCAGGTAATATCATGGCCAGTAAAAGACCGATCAAGGCGGCGGTGCCGTCATTGGCGGCCGGCGCCTTTTTCATGGCCTTTCGCGTGATCGCGTCGGCCGCCAAGGCAGTAACCACTGCCAAAGCCATGATGACCAGGGCTCTGAGGCCGAACCAATACACGGCCAGAATCACCGCCGGCGCCAGGGCGGCCAAAATGGAGCCGCTCAAGGACCGGATGGACGTTTTGTCCTGCAGATGCGGAGAAAACGTGACGGACAGTCGTTCGCTCATCGGCCCGCCCTCTTGGCCAAGACCTCGGCCTTGCCGTGTTTAACGTAATGAACCAGCGGGCGCTTGGCCGGACAGACGTAGGCGCAGCACCCGCATTCAATGCACTTGAACAGTTCGGCGTCCACCGCTTCGTCGAAATAGCTGAATTCGATGAAATTGGTCATCACGTTCGGCAAAAGACGCATGGGGCAGACCCCTACGCACCGGCCGCATTTGACGCAAAGCTGTTCGGTGAACCGGACCAGATTCTGGGGACCCAGAACCGTCACGGACCGGGTTTCCTTGGTGATGCCTACCGCCGGGTCGTATTGAGCCCAGCCGGACATCAACCCGCCGACCACCACCTTGGCCGCCTGGTCCATGGCCCCGCCGGCGAAGGCGACCACGTCGCCCAAGGGCGTGCCCAACCGGACGCGGAGATTCCGCGAGGTCATTTCGGGCCCGGTCACGCTCACCACGCGGTCCACCTGAGGCTTCCCGTCCCGAACCGCTTCGAGCCCGGCCAGGATCGCTTCCAGGTCCATGACCATGGCCCCCACGTCCCGGGGCACGCCGTCGGGCCAGGGGATTTCACGCCCGGTGATGGCGGTGGTCAAAAGGTGAGGCTGGCTGACGGGGTACCGAAGGTCCACCGATACCGGCGTCAATCCTTCCCGGACCACGGCCCGGACCGGAGCGGACGAAGCGGTCAGATCCCCGCCGATGGCCAAGGCCGCGTGTTTCACGCCCGCCAGTTTCTTGAACAGATCCACCCCCTGGCGGATGTCCTCGGGACGTTCCACCAACAACCTTCGGTTCACGGCCTGGGTGGGTTCGGCGTCCAGGGCGTTCACGATCAACAACCGGATGGGCTTGACCACCGGAATGCCGACCAGGAAGATGTACGCCTTGGGCCGTTCGGGCGGAGAAAGGCGGGTATGGACGGGCACGCCGTCGCCACGGACCACGCCCGCCATGCGGATGGCCCGCATCATCGCCGAAATCTTCCGGCCCATGAAATCCGCCGCTTCCCGGGGAGGTTCAACCCATTCGTCCCGGCCGTCGTTTTCCAACGTAACGGTGAGGACCTTGCGGCCGAATGGGTCCAACCGGTCGGCCACGGCTAGCACCTTGCCCGAAACCGGGGCATGAACCGGCGCGGCCATGGGATCGGCGCTTTCCCCCAAAAGCTGTCCCATGCGGACCTGATCGCCCACATGGACCCGGGGTTCACACCGGAGACCATAATGTTGTTTCAGCGGAACATGAAGCAGTTTGGGGGCCGGCATCTCCTCGATGGGCTGGGCGATCACGGGATGGGGCGGCCCCAGGTCGATCCCCCGGCGGAACCGTTTCGGGCGGATCAGATCATCGCCAACGGGTGTTGCCATCTAGTACTCCACGACGGGTTCCCGGGGCGTCACGGCCTCAGGAAAGTGGGAACGGCGGCCGAAAAGACCCGCCATTTTCCTTATTTGACTTTCAACTACGAAAATCCCCAAAGAAAAACCGAAGATAGCCTCCGAACCATTCCAAACGGTCCCGGCGGCGGTCCTCGGAAGGGCCTTCGGATGCTTAAGCGCCGGCCAGAAGCCGGGCCACGGTTTCCAACAGCTCCTTGGGCTTGACGGGCTTATCCATGAATACGTCCCCCTGGAGGTCCTCGCCCCCTTCGGGCAGGGAGAACCGGGAACCGTATTCCTGCTTCACGGCCGAGGCCATGATGATCGGAGTATCCCTGAAATCGATGAATTCGGGAGTCCCCCGAAGGGTGGACATGACGGAAAAACCTTCGTACATGGAATCCATCATGACATCCAAAACGATCAGATCCGGCTCTTCTTCCCGCACCAGATCAAGGCCCTTTTGGCCGTCCGCGGCGGTGATCACCTGGTAATCCGCCGATTCGAGCATGGCCTGGACCGTTTCGGTGAAGTCCGGATCGTCGTCGATAATCAGAATTTTAGCCTTGTCCTTGGTCATGGGTTCTCTCCGGGGGACCGGAATCCGGCCGCGAGGTCATCCTACAGCCACGAGATTCATAGCCCTTTCAAGCGTCATGTGTCAAACCAAAAATTTCACGAAATCGGCGGACAGACATCGCCTGAGTGTGTTTCCGAGTACAAAACGGGCGGGTGAGGATAAAAATCAGGCAAAAGGACGGCCTCGCTCCGCCCCGAAACCCATGACGAGGGCTCGGGGAAGATCGAAACCGTCCCATGGGCAAAAACCAGGGGTCCAGGGGAATTGTGAATTTCCCTCACCCCAGGCGGGCCGCATCCTCCGCCGGGATCGCCCTTCCGGATCGGACGGATCCGCCTCAGGGCATGGAAGCCTCCACGTCCCGTTGGACCAGCACATACATCAGGGCGATGACTTCCCGCTGGAGCTTTTCCTTGGCGGTCAGATCGGAGGCATACGCCAACCGGCGAAGCCCCATGGTCAATTCGTGGTCCTTGAGGTTTTCCCCAACTTCGGTTCCCACCCCCTTCAACGCCTCCCGGCTGTCCTCGATGACGTACTGCCTGAGGGCCGTAATTTTTTCGTACGAGGTCATGTTGGGGAACATTTCATCGACGACTTTTTTCTTTTCCTTGATGAATTCGGACATCCAGCCCGCCAGATCGGCCTCGACCTGATCCCCCAGCCGGATGACGGCGGCCTGAGTCCCCTTTTCCACCCGCTGGCCCAAGGTGGGGATGTTTTTCATGATTTCGTCCGCCACCTGGTTGATGACGCCGGGCGCCATCCGGGTCAACCGGTCCGCCATGCTTTTTTTCGCTTCGGGCAGGGCTTCGGTCATCCGTTCCTGGGCCATGAACACCAGGAATTGGGCGTTCACGGGTTTGAGATTGACGTACAGCACGCCCAAGTACACCGCGATGAACAGGGCCAGGCCCACCTTGATGTAAAAAGTCCATTTGAGGTGTTTTTCATCGTAATCGGCCATGGTCGCGGCCTCTTTCTTCAGATCGGCCGCCAATGCTTCCAGGGACCGGTTTTGTTCCATCCGTTCGGCCATGGTCACCCCTCCATGATTTCCTTGTCCAAAAGAAGAAGGAGCTTGTGCAGGAACAAGCGGTACAGCTCCACGGTGTCCTTGTTCCGATCCCCATCGGTCAGGGATTCGGCGATGGCTTTCATCTCCGCGATTTCAGGCAGGGATTGATCCAGGATATGCTGGGATATCTGGGCCACCATCTCCTTGAATTCATCCTCGGTTTCCTGAACGAACCGTTCGATCTGCTCGTCCGTCAAATCAGGGTATTCCTTACGGAATTCCTGGGCCACCTGGTTGACCACCCGTTCCAGGCTGGCTTGAAGCCGATCTTCGGCGAATTGGGACATGTTCTTGACGAACCGGTCCGTCTGGCTTTCCAGGGACGCCATGACCGCCGGAGTGATTTCATCCAATTTGAGCGTGGCTTTCTCAATATAGATGGGCGATACCTGTGTCAGCACTTCCAGGGAGGCGTCCGTGATTACCGGCGCCAGTTGAGTCACGCTTTCCTGGACATGCGCGTTAAACTGTTCCGGCGCCAGGTTTTTCTGGATCATCCCGTAAAACAGGCCGAAATAAATGAAAAACACCACCAGAATGGCCAAGGTGGCCGCACGGTTGTACCACCTGAGCCGGTTTTGACGTTCGTGGCTTCGTTTCAGGTATTCCACCAGATCGTTCAAGGCCGGCTGAACCTGATCGGTTCCCGCCGGGCCGGCCGTGTCCACGCCGTTCATACCCCCTCCTGTTCTCCAATAGGCCTTCGTTTCAAAGCCCTCCGGACGGACCGGAGGAACCAATGCCCCGTGGGGAACCCCAGTGGCTTCCTTGTGGTTTTTTATCCTTGGCTTTTAGGTAATCAAGAAAAGTATAGAAGAAAGATGGAATCCCGCAAGGGCTGGAGGCGTCTTTTTCACTTGGTATCTTGAAATCCATCCGGTTCGGGGGCATCATTCTCCCACGAACTCGTGCCCGGGGGATGGTTGGTTATGGCTCATCGTGGGATGTGGATTGGCTTATGGGTGCTGGCCCTTTGGCTGGCCGCTGTTCCGGCCGGAGCCGAGGAGCCAGCCTCGAAGCCGTTCCAACTCGTCTGTTCCACCACTCAGGTGGCCGATTTCACCCGCCAGGCGGCCGGCGACCGATGCGTCGTCCGGTGCATCCTGGCTCCGGGCGCCGACCCACACACCTACCAACCCACTCCCGGCGACGCCCAAATGGTTCTGGCGGCCGACCTCTGCCTCCAGAACGGCCTTCATCTGGAAGGCAACAACTGGATGGCCAAGCTGGCGGCGGATTCCGGAAAAAAGGTGGTTTCGGCCACCGATGGGTTGGCGCCGCTGGAAATGAAATACGAAGGCCAGGCCGTGGCCGACCCCCACGCCTGGTTTTCAACCCGGAACGCGGCCGGATACGTGAACCGGATTCTGGCCGCCCTGATCGCCCTGGATCCCGCCGGCACGGTCGAATATCAATCCCGGGCCCGGCTGTATCTGGGGCAGCTCCGGACGCTGGACGCCTGGATCCGAAGGGAAATCCATCCCATCGCCCCGGAAAAACGAATCCTGGTCACCAGCCACGACGCCTTCAACTATTTCTGCCGGGAATACCGTTTCAATCCCCAGAACGATTTCCTGAGCCTGGCGCCGGTGGGCTGGTCCACGGGGGCCGAAACCGGAGGCGGGATGACGCCCGAGCGGCGGCGGCAGGTCACCCAGTCGCTGACCCAATCGGGAGCCCAGGCGGTTTTCGTGGAATCGAGCGTCAATCCCAAGCTGATCCAGGAAATCGCCCGCGAAGCGGGCATCCGGGTGGGCGGACGGCTTTTTTCCGATTCCATGGGCGAAGCCGGTTCGGCCGGCGAAACATACGTGGGGATGATGCGGGAAAACGTGATCACCATCACCCGGGGTCTCACCCCGTAATCATCGGGAAGGAAAAAGGACCCATGCGTTGGGGGATCGTGGCTCTGATCTGGATTTTTCTGGTGGGCGGCATGGCCTGGTTCATGGACCGCCAGCGGCCCCCCGTTCCTCCTCTTGCGGCGGATTCCCGGCCATCG